>SFEK01000127.1 GCA_004557285.1 Bacteroidales bacterium
GGGAGAGATGTCATGTTAGTGTGGCAGAGCTTGAATGCCTACTTTGTCGTTATCTCATCGGTTCAACCCGCGACGGAGGCATCATTTATTGGCAGTTGGACTTCAACGGAAATGTCCGGACGGGAAAGATTATGCACTATGACAGAAATACCGGGCACAGAGTCAAGACTGGGCTGGCTACTGATTGGGCCCACTCCCGACTTCGACGAAAAGGACTGTTGCCGGAGAACTTTTCTGTTAGTCAGTGCCTCTTTGGCGAGCATCTGCTTAGAAGCGATGACATTAGAAAAGCAGTAGCTCTCGTTGAATCTGAAAAAACGGCCTTGCTTGGTTCTCTCGTCTTCCCCAACTATGTCTGGGTGGCGGTCGGTGGCAAGGCAAACTTCAAACCGGAGACGATGGTTGCCCTCTGCAATCGTACGGTGATAGTCTTCCCTGATGTGGATGCCTATGATGAATGGATGGAGAAGTCCAAAAGATTCTTCTTACCTAAACGTGTAATCGTATGCGATTTGCTCGAACGCCAGTCGTCAGATGCTGAGCGTGAAGCCAAGATAGACATAGGCGACTGGCTTGTAGTGGCTCTTAAGGAGAAAGCGAGATCTCCCTAACATATGCGCTTCTACTCTATCTTTATGCTTCAGCTTCCCTTACAAATCTGTGTCGCTTCCCTCCATCTTAGCTTGCTTCATTCCAACCCTTCCGTATGGGTTGAAAACCCGTTAATGTAAGTTAACGGTAATTAGGCTTACCGATTTTGCAAATCGGTGGTCGATTTAGGTCTACGCTTTGGAAGAGGTTGTGAGATAAGCAAGCTTATCAGTCGGAAAAATAGTTTACATCAAGAAAGGGCAAGGTTCATTACAAGGCCTTGCTCTTTCCTTGTTGGATAATCTGTTCCGTCGCAACAGCACTGTCCCACATGTCCCAGTTGTCCCCTGTCTCTATGTGGGACAGATATAAGATCATCTCTATACACATTTTTAGGAACTACACTCAAGCTAAGATGTGTGTCTTGTTTAAGATAATGCATAAAACGACACAAGTACAGAAGAAAATGTATTCTTCTGCACTTGTGTTGCAATGGTAACTGTTGTCCTCAAAACAGATTGAGGAAAGAGCGCATAAGCGAGGAGCCTGCCACACCGCCAGCTATACCGCCTACAATGCCACCGACGACGGTGCCGATTCCTGGGCAGATGGCAGTACCTACTGCAGCACCGGTAGCCCATCCGCCTGTACCTGCAGCGATACCAGAGGCATTGCAAGCCACATCCTTACCGAACTCACCGGCACTCTTCTTGCCTCGTGCAACATCGATGGCCCCAGGTATGGAGGTGACAGCAAGTGTGACGGCACCCGTGATGGCATTACTGCTCAAACCGCGTACAAGCACGTTTTTAGCAGCACCACCAACAACTGCCTTGCCAACGAATCCGCCTGCAAGCTTTTCGACACAAGTCTTACCAATCTCTGTCTGACATGCCGCCTTTACAACGTTGTTCGTACCACGCTGTACGAGAGCTAAAGCATCACGTCCGACAGCTGTGCGCAGCACTTGCGAGCTGGTAACACCAGATACTAAGGCCTGCCCTCCTACTTTCGTGGCATAGATGGCAGAATCCTTGATGGCATCCGTCGGAGATGCGCCATGAGCTATGGCGTAAGCGGTTCCTACGATGAGCGACAATCCGGCGGCAGAAGCACAACCAACGGCCTGTGTCTTCACGTCGAAAACGATGGAGTCGACAGTCCCTGCCTTAGCCACGTTCACGGCCTGTCGGTAGGTGCAAGACCCCCTTTTGACAATTTGAGTTGCCTCAGAAGGATCGCTTACACCTGGCACTTCACCGTTGGCGATACGCAGCCGCATAAGCCTGACGCACTCGTCATATTGGTCGCTTGGCACCTCCAGCTTCTGTCCTTGATAGCGATAGCCATTGCCATCAAAGGCTGCTGCTACCGTTTTCTGTGGCGTCTGGCAGTACTTGGTCTGTATGGCCTGACCGTTGACAATACGGTCTGGCCCATTGAGACTGTTGTCGCGCCCGACTTGGTCAACCTTACGTCCTGCCCAGCGATCGTGCTGAGCATTGACGTCTTCAGCTGCGAAGCCGTGACCGCCATAAGGGTTGTGGTACTTGCGGTACTGCGTACCCTCCATGGCTTTGCTGTTGGTAGCCGATGTGTAGCCACCAAAACCATTGTTCTCGCACTTGGCATTGCTGCCGTTAACAACTCTCGTAAAGTCCTTTTCCATTTTGTTTGGGTTTAGAACTCTTGGCTAACAGTGAACCCTCCTCCTATAGCACTATTCAGAGAAAGGCTGACCTTACTACAGGTCTTACATATATATAAAAAAATGAGAGTGTTGTGACAGCATGTCAAAAGAACGCTAACGCAGTACTAATAGCAATCTCCTTGCCGATTTAGAGAGTTCTTGCCAGTTTGTCGTATGACAATTAGTTCAACATTTTTGTACCATTATTCTGAGCTTACTCGTATTGTGTGAAATCCATACGTTTTATATCCCGCAAAAGTGCTTGCGCAGATTTGGGGACATCCCTACGTGTTTTTGTCAGCATTCCGGCAAAGTCTTCGTCGCTCGCGTCGGAGTTGAAAGCCTTCTCTATGTCGCTTCGCTCGCCAGTTGGCATTGTTAATGAAATGCATTTGCGCTTCATAAGGTTACGCAGCACAATGATGCCATGGTCATATTTGGGTTTGGCACGGAGCAACTTCTGCATAAGTAGCAGCCCGGGATCCTGCGTGTGTAGTTCGTTGATGACGGCTATCATGTAGAGCGATTTTGCATCAGGCATAGCAAGGTCGATGTCGTTGCCGAGGGCGGCGTTCACACTATCCGCTTCGTCATATCTGCCAAGTCTGGCAAGGCAACGCGACTTGATGTATAGGGCGTTTCTGTCTTGTCTTTGCTCTAGTACATCATCTATTAGATGTAATGCGGTTACCGCATCATCGGCATATAAGCACAATATGGCTGCAAGGAACCTAACAACATAATGTTGTGAGGAGAGCAAATCGTTTGAAGGGCGCTGGATGGTGCCATAAAGGTGACGGTCATCGATGACTGTCTCGAAGAACCGCTGTGCTATGACGGCAGCTTCCTTGATGTTACCTTTGGCGGCATGGTTGCTGACAAGCGTCAGGTAACGTTGTGCCGCACTATCATAGTCGTTGGAACGAAGGTCGTCATACACAGCCTTGCCGCTCTCTATTTCCCCCGTGATTGCCTTTGTATCGTTGTATCGGCTGGAGTAAGCGATAATCTCACGACTTGTACGGGCATACTGTGGCGGTATTCCCCGTGAGAGGAACAGACCACCAAGAGTACGCACACGGCTCAACGCAACGTACAACTGTCCTGCTGCGAATATGCCTGCCGACGAGATGTTGAGATACAGCTTGTCGAAGGTCATGCCTTGGCTCTTGTGGATGGTAATAGCCCAGGCAAGTTTCAGAGGGTACTGCGTAAACGAGCCAGTGACGTTCTTCTTCAGCTTGCGTACCTTGTGGTCGTAAGCGTAATCCACGGCATCCCATGTGCAGCATGGCACGGTGTATGTCTCGCCGCTGCTCATGGTCACGTCAATGTCATCGTCAGTGAGACGGCTTACCGTTGCAATCGTGCCGTTTGCCCAACGGTGGTGTGTGTCGTTGCGTGTGAACATTACCTGTGCGCCGACCTTCAACCGCAGTTGCTGGCTCACAGGAAACTTCTTGTTTTCAAACTTCCCAGTAATCGTGCCGTCGTAGACATGCTCGTCTCCGGAGAGTGCGTTGAGTCTGCGGTTGTTGATGTCATCGGCTGCGCGGTTGGTAGGTACAAGGGTGATAATGGTGTCATCGTCCTTAAGAGTTGCCACACGTGTGTTGAGTCTGGCTATGTCATCAGGAGTGACGCGGTTGAGCCGCACATGGTCAAGGATGGTGCGGAAGACAGCGTCGTCCTGACGGTACACTTTCTGAAACTCTATCTTCACCATACGCATACGACGTAGCGCAAAGGCCTTGAAGAAGTAGAAGGTGTCGGTGTGATAGATGTCGCGCATCAGTTCCGTCTCTGCTCCCTTTCGTACCACTGGTGGCAACTGGAACATGTCACCCACGAACACCATCTGCTTACCGCCGAATGGTGCGGTGCTGCGCAACACCTGACGCATGGTGCTGTCGATGGCATCTACGATGTCACAGCGCACCATCGATACCTCGTCGATGATGATGGTGTCGGCATGTACGAGTGCGAGGATCTTCTCCTCGTTCATCTTGCCACATGCGCCCGGCTCGATAGTCTCCAGAGGGAGACCGAAAAAGGAGTGTATTGTCTCACCACCTGCGAGGATGGCCGCCACACCGGTCGGTGCAAGCGTGATGAACTGCTTCCCTACGGTTTGCTGTACACGGTGCAGGAATGTTGTTTTGCCCGTGCCGGCCCGTCCTGTGAGGAAGAAGCTGCTGTTGGTATGCGCTATCAGGTCGTGGGCGAGTTGTTGCTCGCGGTTCTCCGTGTCTATGAGTATCTCTTGCTCCATATTGGTTGTTGTTTTGCGGGTTAGTGTTGTTCTATGGCAGGTATGATCTGCATCAGTCGTGGCGGATAGCCGCCGTCGTTGAAGTCGCGGTAACATAGGTTGACGAGACCTTTTGCCTGCTCCTTGACCTTCTCCTCAGGCATGGAGATACGGCTCATCTTGAGCATGCCTTTGAGGAAGTCTGTTACCATCTCCTCGGTAACACCCCGTATCTTGTCGGCATCGTGGAACTCCTTGCCGAAGTCTCTTTTCTGTATGAGCTGTAGTTGCCTGCCATTGAAGGCATACAACTCCAATGCGTCAATGTATGTCCACTGGTAGTACATGCCAACCTTCTCCACGATGGCTATGCGGTCGCAGAAGCGGATGCCACGGTAGTAGTGGTTGCCGCTTTGACTCTCATACTCGTCGAAGATGAACATCTTCTGACTGGAGTCCCATACCGGACGCAGCTGCCGTGCAGGTGTGCCGTAAGGAGGAAGGATGTCGTCAAGGAAGTCCTTTGTTATTGCTTGGGTTAGTTTTGCCATTGTTTCTCTCGTTTTTTGTTGGTTGTTTTATTTTGTTATCACTTGTTCTCGCCTTTGCTTGGCAGAAAAGGCTCACATGAGCCTCTTCTGCTCTGTCTCGGCGATTAGTTGCCGTGACATTTCCATGAGTTGCTGCTCCTGGCATGGTGCGTTGAGCATGCGCATTTGACCTTGGAGGAAGTCACGCACCATGAGAATGCTCTGTCGGCGGGCAAAGTCCTCGCTGAACACCACCCAGTTGTATCCGCCCCATGTGCGCTGGCCTATGATGCGCGGCTTGCGCCCGTCGAAGGCGAAGAGCGTGATGCCGTTCAGGAAAGTGTACTTGTAACCCTCTCCGATGTTGTAGAACACGGCGAGACGCGGCGACAGCCGTATGGCACGGTAGTAGGTGTTGCCCGCCTGGCTGGTGTAGCCCATAGTGAGCAGGATGTTCTTCTCTGCGTTGTAGGTGAGTTGTGCTCCCGAGAGTGATGGAAGGACGCGGTTGGCGACGATTGCGAGGCTTGTAGATGTGCTGTTCATGTCTTTTCCTTTTTTTGTTTCGTTATTAGATTATTAGTTTGATTTCGGTTGCAAAGATAATGCGGTTTCTGTTATCCTGCAAGAGATTTTGCGATAGTATTGGTTCTTTCCTTCTTGGAACCATTACTCACACGCACATCTGATATCTGTGGAGCTCGCGCATGCTGCTCTTGGCGCAAGTTGATGTCATGTACTCTGTAAACAGATTTTCGCTACGACCGATGTACTTGTAGGCAGCCTGAGCCTGGCGCTTTTCAGCAATGCGGCGCAATACGCGCATCTGCACACTCATGCTCTTGCTGGAGTTGCGTGGCGACAACGAGAGGAGTATGCCGTCAAAGAGTTCGTCCTCTATGCCACTCATAGTGCTGCGATAAACCTCTCTCACAGCCGCACGTTTGTAACTCATGCAGCTGCCTGTCCTTGCCCACGCCTTGGCGACCTTGCGCCGTGCGTTGGCCTCTACTTTCTTTCTCATCTCTGTAGTAGTTGTTCGTTTCATAGGTATCGGTTTTTAAGGTTCCCGCCAAAACGCTTTGCAGCGTCATCCCCGAGGCGGTTTCGTATGATGACGCTTCAAAATTATGATAAAATCAAATGCCAAACAAATATTCTTCTGATTATAATGGTTCTTTACTTCTTGGAACCATTCCGTGAGTGCTTTTCAACCTTTGTCA
>SFEK01000009.1 GCA_004557285.1 Bacteroidales bacterium
TTTCCCCGGCAAGAAACCGGTGGAAGCCGTGCGCAACCTGCGCCGATGGATCAACAACTACCCCAAGCTCAAGGAAGAGCTGCTGGCCCTCAACCCGAATTTCTTCGGGCTGCGTTATCTCACCCTGACGGAGGTGAGGCTCATCAAATACTATCTCGGCGATCCGTAGTTGATGGATTGAGTGAAAGCTCTATTCACTCATCAAGTGGAAGCCCTATTCACTACTCGAGTGAAAGCCCTATTCACTCACCAAGTGGAAGCCCCTTTCACTCACCAAGTGAAAGCCCTATTCACTCAGGCAGTGAAATTCACAGTCAACTCACGGCACTTGTGATCGCATGATGAACTCCGCTGATGATATATAATGTGTGAACAATTCCCATTCAGAAACATTCAACGAAATCACTCGACGACAAAATTGTCGAGGACTGCTCGGTCAACATCTCCCAGGGCAAATTCCTTTTCAGCATCGGCCTTGATGAGGTTCACCCATTCGGCGTGCGCCGCCTCGCCCCGTTGTTGCAGGTCGTCGAAGTCGGCGGCTGTGATGTCTTGCTTGCGCAGACGCTGATGGATGAGCGATTGCACCCAGGCCGCTGCAAACTGGCGGTAGCGCTGGCCGGCGGTCTTCATCCTTGCCTGCAGGAGCTGCACATCGTCGATGTATCCACCCCTGATTTCATAGACCATCGATTGTTCTTCGGCCTCGGGCAGCAGCAAGCCGGAAAGGTCGCTCCACGCCCCTACCCCCTTGGTGGCGGCATTGCCCTCTGCATGCAATGGCTGCAACTGCTCTGCGATGAACATATCTACTGCCATGTGGTAAAGTTGCAGTCCGCGGCGCAAGGCCTTGGCGGTGATGCAGCACCCCTGAAAGGTATAACATTCGGCGTCTGCTCCCTGCTCCTGTTTCAACTGTTCGAGCAGCGCAATGCCCCGGCACACGGCTCCCACGGTAAAGGGGTTCAGCCATTCGTCGTTCACCACGCTCTTGCGGCTCTGCGGTTCGCGCATGTCACGACGTCTCCATTTGTTCACATCGCGGTAAAGGCCCGACGTGATGAGATTTCTGCCGGGCACGATAAACGTGCCCTTGGCATCGGCAATGAGGTAAGAGAAAGGCAAGTCTGTGGTGTCGGGATGGTTGGTCAGTTTGCCGAGGCACACTGAAAATGCCCCGATGGTGGCAGGCAGCAGCAGGTGTGCGCCGCTTGCCGTCTTGGAGCCGCGAAGCAAGGTGCCATAGTGCAGCGGTCCCATCTTGTAGGCATGGTTGCTGTAGTTGGTGGCAGAACCTGCATTGTAGAACGAAAGTTGGCATCCGATGAGCAGCGTGGATTTGTGATGACTGGCGGAAAACGGACCGCAGAAGGCGGCACATGCCTCTCCGGCTGCCATGAACGTGTTGGCAAAGAAAAGGCTGTTTTCTGCCGTGAATCCGCTGGTCAGCTTGCTGGCCTCGCCCACATAGCAGTTTTCTACACGGGCATTGTCGGTCACCTCAGAGCCATCAGCCACGATGGTGTTTTCGCAGATGACTCCTGATCCCACATATACGCCATCCCCGGGTTCGGCCGTCAGGGTGCAGTCGATCAGGCTCTGGGCACCGTCGATCCAGCAGCCTGCACCCACATTGGTGTTGACCACCTTCATGGTGTTCAATATCCTGGCCCCGTTGCCCACGGTTCCCGTTTCGGGCATCCTGCGTTCGATGTCACGTCGCACCATGCGGCGGATGGCAGCAAACAACTCCTTATCGGCGGCATACTTCACCATGAGTGCGGCCACGTTGCTGGTCAATCCGGCAAACAGCACCACGTTGCCGCTGCCGGCCTCGTTGAGCACAGAGATGGTGTTGCCCTCGCCGAAGGTGGCCTCGTCCAAGGTTTCCATCACGCCCACATTGCTGATGCGGCAATCCTCTCCGATGACATAATTGTTGATGTGGC
The DNA here is from genome assembly GCA_004557285.1 of Bacteroidales bacterium. Lineage (GTDB taxonomy): Bacteria > Bacteroidota > Bacteroidia > Bacteroidales > Bacteroidaceae > Prevotella. The sequence continues at coordinate 1,950 of SFEK01000009.1, forward strand.
CCATCACATGCTCGATGAGGCAGTTGTCGCCCACGGTCACGTTGCGCAACGTGGCATGACATATGCCTGAATGCTTGATGAAACCCGGTGACACCTCCACGTTCTTGTCGAACACACCGAGATACACCTCGCCGTAAAACTGCACATCCTTCAGGTAGGCGGGTTTGAAATCTTCTGCCACATTCACGCTTGTCCAGTCTTCAGCCCGGCATCCGTTGTCTTCGAGCACACCGATTTCTTCGTCGGTCAACAGTCTGTAATCGTCCATAGTCATCTGGTTTTTGGGTTATTCCATTTCGTACAGGAAATCATGATAGGGATATTTCTGCACATGCAGTTCTCTCACCTTATTATATAATGTAGCGCGCATTTGCTCGATGTTCATCTTCTCGCGTGCCGAAATGAACAGGCAACTGTCGTGCAATTTGGCCATCCACGTCTTCTGCAGTTCGGCCAGGGTGATGTTCTCCTTGGTCGGCGGCGTGAGGTCGTCGGGTTCTTTGTCCACCCAGGTATAGGCATCGATTTTGTTGAACACAACCATCGATGGCTTGTCGGCACAGCCCAAGTCCTTGAGTGTGTTATCGACCACCCTGATCTGTTCTTCAAAGTCGGGATGCGAGATATCGACCACATGCAGCAGCAAGTCGGCCTCGCGCACCTCGTCGAGCGTGCTCTTGAACGAATCGACAAGGTCGGTAGGTAGTTTTCTGATAAACCCCACAGTGTCTGCCAGCAGGAAGGGCAGGTTTTCGACCACCACCTTGCGCACCGTGGTGTCGAGCGTGGCAAAGAGCTTGTTTTCTGCAAACACCTCGCTCTTGGCGAGCATGTTCATGATGGTGGATTTTCCCACGTTGGTATATCCCACGAGTGCCACACGTATCAGACGCCCGCGGTTTTTGCGCTGTGTGGTTTTCTGCCTGTCGATTTCCTCCAGCCGCTGTTTCAGCAGCGACATGCGTTGCAGGATGATGCGGCGGTCCATCTCGAGCTGTGTTTCACCGGGTCCTCTCAATCCCACCGAACCCTTGCCGCCTCCCTGGCCGCTACCGCCTCCCTGGCGTTCAAGGTGGGTCCACAAGCGTTGCAGCCGTGGCAGCATATAGCGGTATTGCGCCAGTTCGACCTGTGTCTTGGCACTGGAAGTCTGTGCGCGCATGGCAAAGATGTCGAGGATGAGCGATGTGCGGTCGAGGATCTTCACCTTCAGTTCGTTTTCGATATTCCTTATCTGTTTGGCCGAGAGTTCATCATCGAAAATCACCATACCGATTTCGCGTTCTGCCTCTTCTTCGGCGAGGATGTATTGTTTGATTTCCTCCAGTTTTCCCTTGCCCACGTATGTCGTCTGGTTGGGTCCTGCCACACGCTGCGTGAAACGCTTCACGGTGACGGCGCCTGCGGTATCGGCGAGAAATTCCAGTTCGTCAAGGTATTCCTTGGTCTTGGCCTCGTCTTGCTCCTTGGTAATGAGTCCTACCAGAATGGCGGTTTCCGACTTGACTTCGGAGATTACAAATTCTTTCATGCACAAATATTGTTTCTTGTCAAAATACTGTTTCTTGTCGTTAACAACGAGAATTGGAGCTACAAATATACATGAATTCGCACAAATGACAAAATAAATGTCATTTCTTAACGCTTGATTAACGAAAAAGGAAATAAGACAAGTGTGTTTTTACCCCATTTGAATGTTATAGTTTTCAAAATATCCAACTGCAAAACACAACAAATCGTAAACGTTTACGTTGATTTTTTAATGAAAATATGATTTCTTTTTGATTTATATCATTTTTTTTCGTACCTTTGCACTCGTTATACACCGATTTTCAAAAACACATGCTATATTAATACTAAAAACTAAGACATTCAAAAAAAGTAAAAGCGGCTCCGATGTGGTATCGGGGCCGCTTTGCGTTGACAGCTGATGTGGGGCATCATGAGGTGTGGGCATGAAACACGGCCCACCCCGACTTGGCCGATGTGTGCACACCGGGCAACCCCCGCGATGTGACCATCGACGACATCAAGGCACTGTACAAGAAAGTGTTGTAAGGAATATCAGAAAAACAGGCAGAAGATGCCTGCAAGGATGAAGAGAACGGCACACAAGAGATGTGCCGTTTTTTGTATCCTCTGCAAACGGCTGATGACCTTGGCCTCTTTGTTCAGGCGAAAAGACAGCAACCACACCAGCAACAGCGTGGGCAACGACGTGGCCAGAGCAAAGACGGCGGGCAACAACAGGCCGCCGGACTCCTGCACCGACAGGGGCATGAGCATACCGAAATAAACAACGGCACTCTCTGGACAGAATGTCAAGGCCAAAATCGCCCCCAACAGCAAACTGCCCCATGTGCCATGGAAACGGTGACTGCCTGAAACGACATGGGGGCAATGGGCATGGCGGTGCAGACGGGGCGCCAACAGCAGATAAACGCCAAACAGCAGCAGCATGGGCGCCAACAACCGCTCGCCCCACTCGCCAATCCGCTCGCCCAACGACAGCATCCACGCACTGCCTCGCCACAGCAGCAGCAACGCCACGCCCAACAGCGTATAGGCCAGCACACGACCAAGCGTGTAGAACATTCCGCTGACGAAAAGGCGGCTACGGCCGGTGTTACGGGCTATGTAACCCATAGCGGCAATGTTGGTGGCCAGCGGACAGGGATGCAGAGCCACAACAAGCCCCAACAGGAAGGCGGTGACCACCGGCAACTGCGACTGACTGGCTATAGTGTGTATGAAATCCATGAAATGTGACTTTTTTGACCTGCAAAGTTAATGCTTTATTTTGAATATCTCTGATTTTTTATTACTTTTGTAGCCAAAATAATCGACAAAGACATGACAAGAGAAGAAACAGTGCTCAACTATCTAAGGACGCACAACATCCCATTCGACCACTACAACCATCCCGAGGGCAAAACCATAGAGGAGGCCAAACGATGGTGGAAGGACGACGGGAGCGCACATTGCAAAAACCTGTTTTTCAGAAACCATAAGGGCAACAGGCATTATCTGGTGTGTTTCCACTGTGAACACGACCTGGACATCCACCAACTGGAACACAAACTGAAAGCGGCACTCACGGCGCAGGGGCTGCCCTCGTGCGGCAAACTCTCGTTTGCCTCGCCCGAACGCATGATGCGGTATTTAGGACTGGAACCGGGAAGCGTGTCGCCCTTCGGACTCATCAACGACGCGGAGCACCACGTCTATCTGTTTCTGGACAAAAACCTGCAACAGGAAGAAACCTTGTCGTTCCACCCCAACGACTGCCGCGGCACAGTGGTCATCAGGCGTGACGACTTTGAACGCTATCTGGAATGTGTGGGCAACAGCTACGAATACATCAGTCTGTATTAATGGGTATTCCATGGGAAAAGCAACGATGACACTCAGGACTCTTGCACTGCTCACGGTGATGACCGCCACATGGGCCCACGCCCAATGCCTGAAGGAAGGCTACATTGACTGGGGTGTGGTGAACATCGGTTTCGGACAGGCCCTGCAACAATGGGAGAAGGGGGTGCCAATGAGCGAAGACGACAACTTCTTCATCGCAAGAGTGAAACCCAAATGCCGTTTCAGAAACAAGGCCACGCAAGTAGATACCTTGCTCAACGACACCAACGACAAAAGGATAGCCTACTGGGTGCCCATCGGCACCAAACCATTCAATGCACTGCCCGACGGGGCTTTCGACCGCGACGTGTTCTGTCTTTGGCCCTACATCACCCACTTCGGCAACTGGACAGCTCCCTTGGTGCGTATGCCGGGCAACTTTGCCGACGTGGCACACAAAAACGGCGTGGCGGTATCGGTGCTTGCCCCCATTCCTGCAGGAAAACTCGACGACGACACTTGGGGAAAGACGCTCAGCGACATCGTGGATGCCGGCGCAGACAAGATGGCAGACTTTCTCTGCTACTACGGTATCGACGGATTAGGCTACAACTCTGAATACACCACCCAGTCGCTCATCGGGCCTCCCGTCGTGTCGGCCTACAAAGACATCACCAAGCGTATAGGACAATTCCACGAAGACCTATACAAAAACATCTACGACAACAACCGCAACCCCATATTTGAAAACATCTGGTATGACGGCACCGGCTCCGAAGGCTTTCTTTGCTTTGACGGTGGATTGGACATACACAACATCGACAACTTTGGATGGGGTGAGGCACCAAGGGCATCGCTGTTCTTCAACTACAACTGGAACGACTCCACACTATTGGCACATACGCTGAACAACTGCAACTTTGTGGGGCGCAACCCTCTCGACATTTATTGCGGCTTCAACATGCAGGGGCGGGAACCGCGCAACCTGCCACGATGGCCCATGCTCGACGGCAAAAACCTGAGTATAGGGCTGTGGGGGGCACACAACGAGAGCATGTTGTTTGAATCGCGGGGCGAACAGGGAGCATCGCCCGATGACAAGCAAAACACCTACCTGAAGCGGCAGGAAATGTGGTTTACGGGTGGAACAAGAAACCCTGCTCACCGACAACCGGTGAGCAACTCGATGCGCTACCAGACGGACAACACTGAATTTTTCGGCATGTCACACTTCACGACGGCACGGAGTGCCCTTGAATGGGATTTGACGGAAGAACCATTTGTCACCAACTTCAATCTCGGCAACGGCAAGTTTTTCAACTGGGATGGGCAACGCACCAGCAACAACCCTTGGTACAACATCGGCCTGCAAGACCACCTGCCCACCTGGAGGTGGTGGACAGCCTCGTCGCTGCTCGGACGTGACAACGAAAGTGCAGCACGGCAAGGGCTCGACGCCCACTTCACATGGGACGACGCATGGTGGGGTGGCTCGCTGCTCTGCATCGAGGGCAACTGCGACGAACAATACCTGCACCTGTTCAAGACCTGCTTCGACCTGCACGACGGCGACATCATCACCGTCAGATATAAACGGACGGCAGGGGATGCCGACATCAACCTCGTGCTGACGGCTAACGGACAGGAAACAACGCCCATCGAAGAAAGCAAGATGGTGGTCACGGGCATACATGCCACCGACAGCTTAGACACCTGGCAGACACGACAATGGGTGGTGGGCAAAGACATGGAATGGCCGCAGGGAAACAAGCTGGCTCTCATCGCCCTGCACATCGTCAATGCCCGTCAGCTGAACCTGCGACTGGGACATTTGTCCATCGTCAGAGGCGACAAGACGGCAACACGGCCCGACAGTCCTGTCATCACCCGCGCACAGGTGCTCAACAACAGCATGGAGGGCATCGACGGCAAACTGATATTCTATATGCCTAACGACAAACCTGCGGGTGAGCCTTGCTACAATATCGACGTGAACACCTCGATGTTCAAACTCTACATGCAACAGGAGGGACACACACCGCATTGCACCGGAGCCACCACCTCGTGGGCGGCCTTGTATTTTGCACAACCCATTGACCACGACAACGCTTCCTCACCCCGCGTGCGCTTCGGGGTGTCGGCACTCTCGCTCGACATGAGCCAGGAAAGCGATATCGCCTGGTCGGAATATCTGGAAACGGGCGAGAGAACCGTGTGCGACGACATCGTACTGCCCCGAGGCATCCTGCACCCGGGCGACAGCATCAGGGTGGCTTATCTCGACCCTATGCACGAGGCAGGCCACTGGCTGATGACCGACAGCAACGGGAAGACCGTGGCCAAGGCCGACAACGCCACAGCATTGACACTATCCCAAGGACTGGAGGAAACGGGCAACTACACCATCACGCTGCAAGGTAGCACCAACACCAACAAAGACTCGCTGCGCACTTGGAGAGACTGCCTGCAGGTGGTGCCCGAACGCATGGGCCGACAACCGCAAATCACTGACATATGGGCATTGACGGCCAGCATGGATATGCCAGACAACAATGTGGCAACAAGCGCCGACAGCATGGTCGTCGCTCCGGGCGAAAAGCTTCTGCTGCAATACTCGGGAAGGCCTGCCGACGGATATTGCTCGCGAGGACTTGACATGCAGGAAAAGGGAGTGGGATTCAAGGCTGCCGATGCCGGCATGGTGGACGGTGCCTCATTTGCTGTTGCTTTCTGGCTGAAAATCAACTCGCTATGGGAAGATTCGCAACTGCTCAACATCCGCGACAAAACAGACAAATGGGACAATACGGAGCGGGGCTTTTTCTGGCATTTCATCAACAACAAAGGGGAAACCACCGAAATGACGGTGAGGGGAAGCGGTGCCGACAACGACTGTCTCTACATGCGCCTGGACAGTACCCGCATACCTGTAGGCGTGTGGGTGCATATGGCCTATTCGTTCAGTTTCGACGACAACGGGTTGCTCACTCCGTCGTTTTGGCTCAACGGCAAACGGCAACCCGTCACTTCATGGAACAGGGGCGAAGCATCGGGCATTGGCGAACCGCAACCGCAAGCATCGCTCTATGCCTACCGCGATAAAAACGTAGTGGCGGTGGGAGGACAGCAGTTCTCGCATGCGGGCATTGACGGCAGCATAGACAATGTCACGTTGTGGGAGAAAGCCATCGACAGCAAAGACATCGCCTATGCCATGGGCACCATCAACGCCACGGCCAGCAAGCCCAAAGGCCTGAAGGGGTTGTGGACCTTTGAACAGGCTGCCGACAGCAACGGCGGCATGGCCAACGAACTGCCTGACAGCATCTGCCTGCAACGCCACGACTACACATCGGGCGAAGACGAGGGGGCTGGCTATTTCCATCCACTGCCCATGACATTCACCGCCGGATGTCCATGGATTGACGACAAAGGGATGCACATCTCTACCACTGCACAATGGCAACTGTCAACAGAACGGCCGGTGGTCAACGAGGCATGGGGCAACGACATCGAGGGAGAGGCTTCGCTCGTGTTTACCCATGAGGGACGATATACCGCGACGTTGAGCCTGGAGAACCTCTACGGAAAGCACAGCATGACCTATCCACTGATAGTGGTCGATGGGTCGGCAGGCATAGCGCAATATCCCAATGTCATGGCGGACAGCCACCGCCCTGCCCTATTGGCCATAGAATCCGCCGGGCTTTACACCGTCAACACCTACGACATCACAGGAAGGATGCTCAACAGCCACACCGCCTACAGGAATGTAGGAAGCTACATCGACCTGGGACAAACGGGCACATGTCCTGCCATCGTGCAGGTGTATCATGAGGGAAGGTTGATAAAAAGCATGAAAATAGGCGTTAAAAGCACTGATTTTGATTAATATCACCCGAAAAATTTTGTGCTTATTGACAAAACAATTAATTTTGCACTCTTCTGTGTGCATCTATATCGACGGATGACATGACGCATCACAAGAATTACAAATAAAACAGCATACATCAATTAATAATGGAACAAGAATTTGAACTCATAGCCAAGACATTCATGGGACTGGAGCCCGTCTTGGCGCAAGAGCTGACAGCACTGGGTGCCAACGACATCGAAATCGGGAGACGTATGGTTTCTTTCAAAGGAGACAAAGAACTGATGTACCGGGCAAACTTCCAGCTGCGCACGGCCATCAAGGTGTTGAAGCCCATCAAACACTTCAAAGCCACAACCGCCGACGAAGTGTATAACGCCATCAAAGCAATGGACTGGAGCCAATACCTGGACCTGAAAAAGAGCTTTGCCGTTGACTCTGTGGTATTCTCTGAAGAGTTCAGACACTCCAAATTCGTATCCTATAAAGTGAAAGATGCCATCGTTGACCAGTTCAGGGAAAAGACAGGACAACGACCCAACATCTCTGTGACCAACCCCGACATCAGGCTCAACATGCACATTGCCGAAGACAAATGCACCCTGTCGCTCGACTCAAGCGGCGAAAGTCTTCACCGCAGAGGCTACAGGCAGGAGGCCGTGGAAGCACCACTCAACGAGGTGCTTGCTGCAGGCATGATTCTCATGACGGGATGGAAGGCCGACTGCGACTTCATCGACCCCATGTGCGGATCGGGCACACTGCCCATCGAAGCAGCACTCATAGCCAAGAACATCGCACCGGGTGTATTCAGGAAAGAATATGCCTTTGAAAAATGGCCCGATTTTGACGAAGAACTTTTTGACCGTATCTATAACGACGACTCGCAGGAAAGGGAATTCAACCACCACATCTACGGCTACGACATTGACATGGCAGCCGTGGCCAAGGCAAGTCTCAACGTGAAAGCTGCAGGACTCACCAAAGTCATCACCATCGAACAGGCCGACTTCAAAGACTTCAAGCAGCCGGGGGAACCTGCCCTCATGATGATGAACCCACCCTATGGCGAACGTATCTCCACTCCCGACATATTCGGCACCTACCGCATGATAGGTGAAACGCTGAAACGACAGTTCAAGAACAACACGGCATGGGTGTTGAGCTACCGACAGGAATGTTTCGACCAAATCGGTCTGAAACCTTCCATCAAGATTCCGCTCTATAACGGTTCGCTGGAATGTGAGTTCCGCAAATACCAAATGTTTGAGGGTAAGTTCAAGGAATTCAGAAGCGAGGGCAACCAAATCAAGACGGATGAAGAAAAGCGTGCCATGGCCGAAAAGCACCGCTTCAAGAAGAACAGAGACTTCAAGAAACGACTGGACGAAGAAGAGGAAAATGAACAGGGCGACATCCGTTCGTTCAAATTCCATAGTTTTGCACGCAAGGATACTGAAAACAACTATGAGCGCCGCCGTGACCGTTTCGACAGAGAGGAACGCGACGACCGCCGCACACGAAAGGCAGAGCATCCCTTCAGAAGCAAGGGCAAGGGGTTCAAACGCAAAAATCCTAAAGGATTCTTTGACAGCAGAGAACGAGACGCTTATGACGACTGAAACCTTAAAATCCTGATATCCAATGAACAAACGATTAATCCTTGCGCTGACGGCCATCGTCATGGTGGTTTGCGCCAGCGCACAAAACAGACAACTGACGCTGGAGGACCTGAACTTCGGCGGAAACAATTACCGCGAAATGATGCCCAAGAACAAAACGCTGCAATGGTGGGGAGACCAACTGGTGGACATCGCTGCCAAACAATGCAGTCTGGTGGACAAAAAGACCGCCAAGACCAAGGTGCTGTTTACCGAAGACGAGCTCAACACCTGGGCGGCAACGGGAGGAAACGACCGACTGTTTGTGTACAGGGTGCAGTTTCCGTATGCCAACAAGCCTTGGGTACTGGCCAGCAACAGCAAGGAGCGCATGCTGATTGACTTCAAGGCCAAGAAGGTGGTGTGGAGACAGACCTGCGAAGGGGAAACCTACGAGGAGTGGAATGCTGCCTCGAAGGCCGTGGCATGGGTCAAAGACCATAATCTCTTTGTGAGAAACGCCGACAACAAGGTGGCACAGCTGACCACCGACGGCAGCAGGGAAATCGTGTATGGACAGACCGTTCACCGCGATGAGTTTGGCATCTACAAAGGCACCTTTTGGAGCCCCGACGGCAATAGTCTGGCCTTCTACCGCATGGACCAAAGCATGGTGAAAGATTATCCCCTGGTTGACATCGACACACGGATAGCCACCGAAGACCCCATCAAATATCCCATGGCAGGAGAAACGGGACACGAGGTGACCATTGGCGTGTATCATCTGGACAGTGGCCACACGACATACCTGAAGGCCGGAAATCCCAAAGACCGGTATTTCACCAACATCCAATGGAGCCCCGACGGCAAGAAAATCTATCTCATCGAGGTGAACCGCGACCAGACGGACATGAGTCTTGACCGCTACGATGCCACCACCGGCGTGAAGGAGGCAACCCTCTACACCGAGCATCACGACAAATATGTGCATCCCGTTACTGCCATCACCTTCTTGCCTTGGGACAGCGAGAAATTCATCCTGCAAAGCGAGAAAGACGGTTTTAACCACCTCTACCTGTTCAACACTAAGGGTGAACAACTGAAACAACTGACCGACGGCAACTGGGTGGTCATCGACCTCGTGGGATTCAACGTGGCCAAAAAGAGTGCCATCATTCTCTCTACCGAATGTGGAGACATCCAGAACAACCTCTTTGCCGTTGACATAGCCACAGGCAAACGCAAATTGCTCGACAACGGCAGGGGAATGCACGGCAACCATTGGCAACCCAGCGGACACCACAATGAAATACTTTCAGCATCGGGTGCCCTGCTGTTTGACAGATATGATGAACCTGATGTGCCACGCGTCATCAACATTGTAGATACACATACAGGCAAGCATGTCAACTATTTCACCGCCGACAACCCCTGGAAGGAAAAGGATGCGCCCATCTTCTCCTGCGGCACCATCAAGGCGGCCGACGGCACCACCGATCTCTATTACCGTATGGTGAAGCCACACGACTTTGACCCCAACAAGAAATATCCTACCGTGGTTTATGTTTACGGTGGTCCTGGAGTGCGCAACGTAGAAGCCGGTTGGCACTATGCCAGCAGAGGATGGGAATCGTATATGGCTGCCAAAGGATATGTGCTCTTCATCCTGGACAACCGCGGATCGAGCGACCGTGGACTGGCATTCGAACAGGCCACATTCCGCCACCTGGGCCAGGAGGAAATGAAAGACCAGATGAAAGGCGTGGAATACCTGAAGTCGCTGCCCTATGTGGATGCCGACCGCATCGGCGTGCATGGCTGGAGCTTTGGTGGATTCATGACCATCTCGCTCATCACCAACTATCCCGAGGTGTTCAAGGTGGGTGTGGCAGGCGGTCCGGTCATCGACTGGAAATGGTATGAATCGCTCTACGGAGAACGCTATATGGACACACCGCAGACCAACCCTGAAGGATATGAGCAGACAAGCCTCATCAACAAGGCCAAGGACCTGAAAGGCAAACTGCAAGTGATCATTGGCATGAACGACCCCGTGTGCGTGCCGCAGCACTCGCTCTCGTTCTTGAAAGCATGTATCGCCGCAGGCACACAACCCGACTTCTTTGTATATCCCGGTCAGGGACACAACATGATGGGCAGACAGAGTGTGCATCTGCATGAAAGAATCACCCAATATTTTGAAGACTATCTGAAATAACCTTATATATAAATATGAGAAGAATCTTGTTATTAGGAAGCGGAGGTCGTGAACATGCCTTGGCATGGAAAATCGCCCAAAGCGAAAAAGTGGAAAAACTGTTTGTTGCTCCAGGCAATGCGGGTACAGCCGAAGTAGGCGAGAATGTCAACATCAAGGCCGACGACTTTGAGGCCATCAAGAGCTTTGTCGTTGAGCAGGGCATCAACATGGTGGTGGTAGGCCCCGAAGACCCACTGGTGAAAGGCATCTACGACGAGTTGAAGAACGACAGCCGCACCAAGGACATTCCGGTCATCGGTCCGTCGAAACAGGGTGCCGTATTGGAAGGCAGCAAGGATTTCGCCAAAAGTTTCATGCAACGGCACCACATCCCCACCGCCAGATACCAGACATTCAACGGCACCACCTTGGAGGAAGGACTGAAATTTCTTGAAACCCTGCAAGCTCCTTACGTGCTGAAAGCCGACGGCTTGTGTGCCGGCAAGGGTGTGCTCATCTTGCCCACCCTGGAAGAAGCGAAGAAAGAACTGAAGGAGATGCTTGGAGGTATGTTCGGCAATGCTTCGGCAAGTGTGGTGATTGAAGAATTCCTCAGTGGCATCGAGTGCTCGGTGTTCATCCTTACCGATGGCAGACACTACAAGATATTGCCTGAAGCCAAAGACTACAAGCGCATCGGAGAACACGATACCGGTTTGAACACGGGAGGCATGGGCAGCGTGAGTCCTGTTCCCTTTGCCGACAAAGAGTGGATGCAGAAGGTGGAAGACCGCATCATACGGCCTACAGTTGACGGATTGGCCGAAGAGGGCATCGACTATAAGGGATTTATCTTCTTCGGGTTGATCAACGTGGAAGGCAACCCCATGGTGATTGAATACAACTGCCGCATGGGCGACCCTGAAACCGAGAGCGTGATGCTGCGACTCAAGAGCGACATTGTCGATTTGTTTGAGGGTGTGGCAGCAGGCGACCTGGACAAGCGCGACATCACCTTCGACGAGCGTGCAGCAGTGTGCGTGATGCTGGTGAGCGGTGGTTATCCCGAGCATTATGTCAAGGGCTATCCCATCACGGGCATCGACCAGGTGGAAGGCAGCATCGTATTCCACTCAGGCACAGCCATGAAAGACGGCGAAGTGGTGACGGCCGGCGGACGTGTCATCGCCGTCAGCTCTTACGGCAACGACAAAGCCGAGGCGTTGGCCAAATCTTTTGAAGAAGCACGGAAAATTCAGTTCAAGGATAAATATTTCCGTCGCGACATCGGACAAGACCTTTAAGAACAACACGCAGAAGTGATCAAACGACTACAGAACAAAGTGGCTGAAAGCCGCCTCTCATTACCCGTCACAGCAGCAGGCGCCCTGCTGCTGTGGCTGTTAGGTGGCATAGTGGGAAGACAAATGTATGTGGAACTCACGGTGTTTGCACTTTCCACCTATCTGATGGTAGAGTTCAACAACAGCAATGCCCTGCTCAGGGTGTATAGCCGCATGGTGTCATGCACATTCATTGTCGTCACGACCATGGCATTGCCGCTGTTCAACAGTGTGGCACCCTTAGCGGTGCAGCTGTGCATAATCATGGCTTACCATATCCTGTTCAAATGTTATCAAGACCAACGGGCAGCAGGCTTGGTATTCTATGCCTTTGCTTTCATCAGCTTGGCGAGCATCTTCTTCATACAGGTGTTGTTTCTCGTGCCATTGCTATGGATACTCATGGGCACCAAACTCATGGCATTGAGCAGAAGAACATTCCTGTCGTCTGTTGTGGGCTTGATCACCCCCTACTGGTTCATCTCAAGCTACCTCATCTTCCAAGGCGACCCTCTCGCATGGTCAACCCATTTGACAAGCATCGTATCGTTCACGCCCTGGAAGGAAGCAGTGATGACCACCAACTTGCATCTCATGCTCATCTTTGCCTTTCTTGTCATTACCTCCATCACGGGCATGGTGCATTTCCTGCGCAACGGATACAAAGACAAGATACGCACCCGGATGCTCTATGAAATGCTGATTGTCATGGATGTGGTCATCACCTTGTTCATCGTGGCCCAACCCCAGCATGCGTTCATGCTCATGGGTATCAAAACAATCAGCACCAGTGTGTTGGCGGCACATTTCATCACTTTTACCAACACCCGCATCACTAATGTGGCTTGCTGTGCACTTTTCCTGTCGGTCATCGCAATTACCCTATACAACCTATGGACGCTCTGATACAACTGCTCACCGAATACGGCTATCTCGGCATGTTGGCTGCCGCATTCCTGGCCGGAAGTTTCTTCCCGTTCAGCAGCGAACTGGTGATGGTAGGACTGATGGCTGCCGGGCTCGACCCGTTGCTGCTGGTGGTGTATGGCACTGTGGGCAATGTGCTGGGCAGCGTGTTCAACTATGGCGTGGGCTATATGGGACGCATAGACTGGATAGAGAAATATCTTCATGTGCGCAAAGAAAAACTGGAACGTACCCGTCAATTCCTGGCAGGCAGGGGGGCATGGATGGGAATCCTGGCCTTTCTCCCCATCTTGGGCAGTGTGGTCACCATCGTGCTGGGACTGATGCGCGCCAACATGACCATCACCTTCATCAGCATCACCATAGGCAAATTCCTGCGCTATCTGCTGCTGGTGTATGGGGTGGGTATATTCATTTAGATTTATACCATCATCACCATAATTGTACTATATTTCGTTTATAATCGTTATTTTTTTTACATTAGTCATCAACACTGACATTTTTTTGAAAGAATTTGTCTAAATTTGCACGCGAATGGTGTCCGCAACAAACGGCACCTTCGTTTCGAAACGTAAACAAAACATCAATATCCAATGAAACAATTCAAATTAGTGGACAATGCCTTGGGATGGATATCCTTCCTCATTGCCGCCTTTGTCTATTGTAGCACTATTGAGCCGACAGCAAGTTTCTGGGACTGTCCGGAGTTTATTACCACAGGGTATAAGCTGGAAATTGGTCACCCGCCCGGCGCACCATTCTTCATGCTCACCGCCAATCTCTTCTCACAGTTTGCTAGCGACCCCACCCAAGTGGCACTGATGGTCAACATGATGAGCGCACTGCTGAGTGCCACCTGCATCATGTTCCTGTTCTGGACCATTACACACCTTACCCGTAAACTCATTCTCAAGGACTGGAGCCAGATGAACATGGGTAAACTCATTGCCATCGAGGCAAGTGGACTGGTAGGTGCACTGATCTACACCTTCAGCGACACGTTCTGGTTCAGTGCCGTCGAGGGAGAGGTGTATGCCTATTCATCCGCATTTACAGCCGTCGTTTTCTGGCTGATTCTCAAGTGGGAAGACCATGCCGACGAGCCTCACAGCGACCGCTGGATTGTGTTGATCACCTATATGACGGGTCTGAGCATCGGTGTCCACCTGCTCAACCTGCTCTGTCTGCCAGCCATCGTATTGGTGTATTACTACCGCAAATATCCCGATGCCAACCTGAAAGGTTCGCTCATTGCCCTGGCCGTATCGTTTGTGCTGGTGGCCGTCATCCTCTATGGCGTGGTGCCCGGCATCATCAAGGTAGGCGGATGGTTTGAACTGTTCTTTGTCAACACGCTCGGTTGTCCGTTCAACACAGGAGAAATCATCTATATCATCCTGCTGGTGGGCATCGTCATTTGGGCCATATACGAAACCTTCACACAAAAGAGCCGCAAGCGCGAAAACATTGCCTTTGTAGCTGCCGTGGGCATGCTGGGCATACCGTTCATCGGGTTCGGGTGGTCGGCCTTCTTCATCGGTCTCGTTCTGCTGGCCGCACTCTGGTTTGTGGTCAATTTCATGAAAGACAAGAAACCATTGGTCAGCTCGCGTGTGAAGAACACCGCCCTGCTGTGCATGCTGATGCTGATGATTGGCTATTCAAGCTATGCTGTCATCGTCATCCGCTCATCTGCCAACCCGCCGATGGACCAGAACTCGCCTGAGGATATCTTCACCCTCGGGTCATACCTCAGCCGCGACCAGTATGGCAACAACCCCCTGTTCTACGGTGAGGCCTATACCTCAAAGGTTGAGTTTGAAAGCGACGGTGACGTATATCGACCAAAAGTGAAGGAAGGTGCTCCTATCTACCAGCGCAAGGAAAAAGCATCCAAAGACGAGAAAGACTCCTACTTCATCGTGAGCCGCAAGCGCGACTACATCTACGGGCAGAACATGTTGTTCCCCCGCATGTGGGATGCAGCACATGCCGAATCCTACGAAAGCTGGATGGGTGGCGTGGAAGGCCGTGAAGTGAATGCCATGGTTTATGGCGAACCGACCACCATCAAGATGCCTACACAGGCAGAGAACATCCGTTTCTTCCTGTCATACCAATGCAATTTCATGTATTGGCGCTATTTTATGTGGAACTTTGCTGGCCGACAGAACGACTTGCAGGGCAACGGCGAACTGGAGCATGGCAACTGGATAACGGGTATTCCGTTCATCGACAACCTGCGCCTCGGCGACCAGAGCATGTTGCCCGACGAACTGAAAGAGAACAAGGGGCACAACGTGTTCTACTGTCTGCCGCTCATCCTCGGTCTCATCGGTCTGTTCTGGCAGGCCTACCGTGGCAAGCGGGGCATACAGCAGTTCTGGGTGGTGTCGTTCCTGTTCTTCATGACAGGATTGGCCATCGTCATCTACCTCAACCAAACTCCTATGCAGCCGCGTGAACGTGACTATGCCTATGCCGGTTCGTTCTATGCCTACGCCATCTGGTGCGGCATCGGTGTGGCGGCCATCATCGACCTGCTCAAGAGAATCAACATCAAGGGCACAGCCGTGGCTGCCGTTGTGGCAATAGCCTGCCTGCTCGTGCCTGTACAGATGGCCAGTCAGACATGGGACGACCACGACAGAAGCGGAAGATTTGTCTGCCGCGACTTTGGCCAGAACTATCTCATGTCATTGCAAGAGAGCGGCAATCCTATCATCTTCACCAATGGCGACAACGACACATTCCCCTTGTGGTATAACCAGGAAGTGGAGGGTGTGCGCACCGATGCCCGTGTATGCAACCTGAGCTATCTGCAGACCGACTGGTATATCGACCAGATGTGCCGCGAGGCCTACAACTCACCTTCCGTGCCCATCACATGGCCACGCCTGGACTATTGCTCAGGAACCAACGAATACATCGAGGTGCATCCTGAATACAAGGCAGAGATTCTCTCGTTCTACCGCGAGAATCCTCAAGAGGCTAAGGAAGCATTTGGTGAAGAGCCTTTCGAACTGCGCAACATCCTGAAACACTGGGTGCGCAGCACAAGCAATGACACCCATTTCATTCCTACTGACACCCTCTTCATCACCATCGACAAGGAGGCTGTCAAGAAGAGCGGCATGATGATGGCGGCCGACAGCATTCCCGATCGCATGGTGATTTCGCTCAAAGGCAAGAACACGTTGTACAAGGGCAACCTGATGATGCTTGAGATACTTGCCCAATGCGACTGGACAAGACCAGTGTATGTAGCCACCACCGTGGGGCAGGACAACTATATGAACTTAGGAGACAACTTCGTTCAGGAGGGTCTGGCCAACCGCATCACACCCTTCACCACCAATGTTCCTGGTGCCAAGAACTTTGACAGCGAAAAAGTGTACAACAACATGATGAAACGCTTCAAATACGGCAACGTGGCCCAAAAGGGCATCTATCTTGACGAAACGGTGATGCGCATGTGCTACAACCACAAACGCCTGTTTGCCCAGCTTGCACTTAACCTGCTAATGGAGAACAAGAGAGAGAAGGCGGCAAAAGCACTCGCCTATGCCGAGCAGGTGCTCCCCATGTACAATGTTCCCGCCAGCTATCAGAGCGGCGGACTGGAAATGGCCAAGGCATACTCTTTCCTGGGCAACAAGACCATGGCCAAGAAATACCTCAACGCCATGCTTACCAATTCGCACCAGTATCTGCAATGGTACTGCTCGCTGGAGGGGAACCGTTTCGTCCAGTCGCAGCAAGACTGTCTGATGCACTTCTACATCATGCAAATGTGTATGGACGTGGCATACATGGTTGACCAGAACTGGACAGAAAAATGGAATGCCACACTCCACAGCGACATGCAGCTGTATTCGGGCAAGGGTGGACGTCTGCCACAACAGAACGACGACGAAGAAATGTGACAATACCTACGCCTCAGCAATATGATCATTGAGCAACCTGCCAAATGGCTGCGCTGGCTTTACCCCAGGGCAACGTGGAGAATGGACAAGAACAAAAAGGTGATTTATCTCACCTTTGACGACGGTCCTATTCCTGAATCCACGCCCTTTATTCTCGACACGCTTCGGGAGCATGGGGTAAAGGCCACCTTCTTCATGGTAGGCGACAACGTGCACAAATACCCACAACTGTTCCAACAGATTGTGGCCGAAGGACATCAGGTGGGCAACCACACCTACAACCATTGGGGTGGGTTCAAGCACAGCACACAGGCCTACAGCGCCAACACGCAAAAGGCCAACGACCTGATCCATTCGCATCTGTTCAGACCTCCACACGGATGGATGCGCTGGGAACAATACTTCTGGCTGGGGCGCAAGTACCGCATCGTGATGTGGGACCTCGTCACACGCGACTACAGCAAATGGCTGACAGCAGAAGATGTGCTGAAAAACATCAAACGCTATACGCGCAATGGCTCTATCATCACGTTTCACGACTCGCTCAAAAGCATCGACAAGCTGCGCTATGCACTTCCCGAAGCATTGAAATGGCTGAAAGAACAAGGTTATGAATTTGCAACTTTCGAGTGAACATATCAAAGCCGAGGCCAAGCGCCTCGGCTTTTCAGCTTGCGGCATTGCACAGGCACAACCCGTGGACAGCGACGTGGCATTGCGCTTCAACACTTGGCTCGAACAAGGTGGACATGCCGAAATGGGCTATATGGCCAGAAACGTGGAGAAGAGGCTCAATCCCCTGCTACTCATGCCCGAAGTGAAAAGCATCGTGAGCGTGGCCCTTAACTATACCCCGGCACGGCGCATCTCACCAGGTGAACCACAGATTGCGGCATACGCCTTAGGGCACGACTACCATGACGTGGTGAAAAACAAACTGCATGCACTGGCAGCGGCTTTGGGCATTACAGCCTACCGGGCATTCTGCGACACGGCACCGGTATTGGAGCGTTACTGGGCCGTGAAGGCCGGAATCGGCTGGATAGGCAACAACCACCAGCTGTATGTCAAAGGTGCGGGTAGCATGTGTTTCCTCGGAGAACTGTTTCTCACCATACCATTGGCAGCAGACCGCCCCCTGCCCCACGCGGGATGCGGCTCCTGTCGTGCCTGCATCGACCGTTGTCCCGCTCATGCCTTAGACAAGGACACATTCCATGCGTCACGATGCCTGTCATACCTCACCATCGAGCACCGGGGTGACATTCCGCCAGAATATGCCGCCCTCATGGGCGACACCTTCTATGGATGCGACCTGTGCCAGACCGTGTGTCCACACAACAAGCGGACTGAAGCCACACAAGAGCCGCTGCTGCAAGCCAATGAACAACTGCTCAACATGACACGCAGCCAATGGTTGTCACTCAGCATCGACGACTACCGCCGCCTGTTCAAAGGGAGCGCAGTGAAAAGAGCAAAATACGAAGGACTGATGCGCAACATCCAAGCCATGCAGACCTGCACCAACAAACATCAACACAACCATGGAACAAGTGAATAAAGACCGGGTGATAGCCGTAGCGGTGAACACCTTTTTCAAATATTTCGTGACAGGAATCATCGAGGCCGACGACACCATCCCACTCGACCAACGTTTTGAACCGGCATACCTCAAACGACTTATGCTGGAACACTACGAACAAGTGTCAGTGGCTTTCAACCGTGAGGCTTTCTTCACCTTTGCGCGAATGAATTATGAAGACGACCAACTGGAACAGGAAATCAGGGCCTTTGCCTCCTCATCGACAGATGCCATGGCGCTGATGCGCTTTGCCTGTCGCACCCAGGAGTTTTACGACACTATGGTGAGCGAATACAAGCGCAACTTTGAACTTCTGCTGTGCGGTGCCCTCGAAACGGCAGAAGAGCAGGCTGAGCACTATACTCAAGCACCCGCCCTGGGCACCATCGCCGTGCAACGTGCCGACCTCCTGTTGTCGTCGCTGGCACAACATGCCTATGAGGCCGCCGCCATCCAGCGGCAACAATCACAGAAAAAAACATAAAAACAACAGTGAGAATGATGCTGTAAGCATAAAAAGAATTATCTTTGCAGCACAAAAGACTTTTGGTAGTAACCCACAACAACAGAACCAAGTGAAAAATATCGTTATTGCCGCCGGCTACGCCACAAGATTGGGTGAGCTGACAAAAAACTTTCCAAAACCATTGCTCAAGATTGGCGACAACACCATTCTTGGACGCATGATTGACGACATCGACCGTATAGCAGACATCGATGAGCATATCATCATCACCAACCACAAGTTTGCTGACATCTTCAACGACTGGGCCAAAGAACGCAAAGGCAACAAGCCCATCACCATCATCGACGACGGGACTGAAACCAACGACACACGTCTGGGTGCGGTATGCGACTTGCTCTTTGCCATGGACAAGCTCAACATCGACGACGACATGCTCGTTGTGGCTGCCGACAACCTGCTGTTCTTCTCGTTCCAGGAATTTGTCGATTATGCCAAAGACAAGGGCACATCGTGCATCATGTGCCACGAACAGCCGGAGATAGAAAAGCTACAGCGCACAGGGGTCATCGTGGTCAACGACAACATGAAGGTGGTGAACATGGAAGAAAAGCCACAACAACCCAAGAGCCATTGGGCCGTTCCACCTTTTTATATATATATGCGCAAAGACCTTGACCTTGTTCGCCACAGCGTGGAAAACGGCTGTGGAAAAGATGCCCCGGGCAATCTGGCTCACTACATGGTGGAGCACACCGACATCCATGCATGGCCCATGTCTGCCGGACGATTCGACATCGGAAGTCTTGACACCTACCACGAGGCTTGCGAAAGATTCGGTACGACAGGCAAGCAATGAGCATAACAGAGAATGATTTATAACCAACAAATAACTATCTATCATCATGCGAGAATTTGAAAATCTGAAAATCGCAGTGGCAGGAACAGGTTATGTGGGATTGAGCATAGCCACCCTGCTGGCGCAGCACCATGAGGTGACTGCCGTTGACGTGGTGCCTGAAAAGGTGGAGAAAATCAACCAGCGTATTTCTCCCATCCAGGACGAGTACATTGAAAAATATTTCGCTGAGAAAGAACTTCGCCTCACCGCCACACTTGACGGCAAGGCCGCATACGCTGATGCCGACATTGTGGTGATTGCTGCACCCACCAACTATGACCCTGTCAAGAACTTCTTCGACACTCACCATATTGAGGATGTCATCGATCTGGTCATCAGCGTGAACCCGGATGCCGTGATGGTGATCAAGAGCACCATCCCCGTAGGCTATACCCGTTCGCTGTATGTCAAATATGCCCTGCAGTTTCTCTACAAGCCCGAACTGAAAGGCAAGAAGTTTAACCTGCTTTTCTCGCCAGAATTCCTGCGTGAGAGCAAGGCGCTCTACGACAACCTCTACCCGAGCCGCATCATCGTGGGCTACCCCAAACTCATCAACATCAACGAGAAAAACTTCACTGAGGAGAATGCAGCCATCACTGCCATTGGCAACCCAGAGGCTGAAAACTATGCCAAGACCTTTGCCGCACTTTTGCAGGAGGGTGCCATCAAGCCTGACATCGACACCCTGTTCATGGGCATGAAAGAGGCTGAGGCCGTAAAGCTCTTTGCCAACACTTATCTGGCTCTGCGCGTAAGCTATTTCAACGAACTTGATACTTATGCCGAGGTGAAGGGTCTCGACCCGCAAAGCATCATCAATGGCGTGGGACTTGACCCTCGTATCGGCACCCACTACAACAACCCGTCGTTTGGCTACGGCGGCTACTGTCTGCCGAAAGACACCAAACAGTTGCTGGCCAACTACAAGGATGTGCCCCAAAACATGATGACAGCCATCGTGGAGAGCAACCGCACACGAAAGGACTACATCGCCGACGCCGTGCTGCAAAAGGCTGGCTACTACAACGACAACAGTGCCTTTGACACACAGAAAGAGCGCCATTGCGTGATTGGTGTGTTCCGTCTGACCATGAAGTCGAACTCCGACAACTTCCGTCAGTCGGCCATCCAGGGCATCATGAAACGCATCAAGGCCAAGGGTGCCGAAGTGATTATCTACGAGCCCACACTCGAAGACGGCACCACATTCTTCGGCAGCAAGGTGGTCAACAACCTTGAGCAGTTCAAAACGTTGTCGCAAGCCATCATCGCCAACCGCTATGAGAATTGTCTTGACGATGTCTGCGACAAGGTTTATACCAGAGATATCTTCAGGCGTGACTAAACAACTGAATACCTACACCCTAAGGGGCTATGCCGTTGCGGCATGGCCCCTTTTTGTTTCCCCTTCGCCCACAATGGTCTTACCGACTGTACATGAACAGACTTGTATTGTTAATAAATGTTTTTTGTCATGATTACCCTGTCATATTCTCCTCATTCAATCGTTTATTGGATATAAGATGAAAGAGATCGAATCGTTCAACAGCAAAATCATGCCGCTCAGAGGGCAACTGATGGAGAGGGCAAGGCAACTCACAGGAAACGATGCATCTGCCGAAGACTTGGTACAGGAGGTGATGCTCAAACTGTGGACAATGCGTGATACCCTAACCACCCATCCCAACATCAAGGCGTTGGCCTTGACCATGATGCGCAACAAGCACCGTGACAGATGGAGGCAGATGAAAAGGGAAAGGCTGTATGCCGATGACATGGCAAAGGCCGGACTCCAGACATTCACCCACAGCACAGAAGCCCAAAGCGACACCGAACTGGTGGGCATCATCGTCAGTCATCTGCCAGAGATGCAACAGCATGTATTCAACATGAAAGAGGTGGAGGGATATGAGACGAACGAGATTGCACAAATCATCGGGTGCTCGGAGGATGCCGTCAGGCAACATCTGTCAAGGGCACGCAAGAGAATAAAAGAGACATTTTTGAACATCACAAAAGCAAGGTTATGAGGAACGAGCTGAACATACAAGCACTGATCGGCAAATATGACGAGGGCTTGACAACCAAGCATGAAGAGGAATGGCTCAGGCAGACATTCAGAAAGATGAAGGAGGAAGAAGTGCCCGAACAGTGGAGGGCGTACAAAGCCATCTTCGCATATGTCGATGGACAAAAGGCTCCTGCCGCTGTTGTCAACCACCGTGGAAGAAACATCCGGCTTTGGTCGGGCATCGTGGCTGCAGCAGCCTGCATAGCCCTGCTGCTGACACTGCACCATGGCAACGAGACCACAACCAACTATGCCATCATTGATGGCGTGAGAACTGAAGACCCCGACATTGTGCGCCAAGAGGCTCTTGATGCGCTGTCGCAGGTTAGCCAGGGCGAAGACAACTGTTTTGAGGCGCTGAAAAGCATCAATCTGGGGGAAGAGAAACAAAAGGACTGATAATATTGTACAAATTGACAATGAAGAACAGGAGCAACAAAACAATAGCCACAGGTCTATGCATCATCATGCTTCTTCTGCTGCTGCCCCTACACGCCGCAGCACAGACAGGACTTGCCGTGAAGGATGTATTCGACACGTATGGACACCGCAAGGGATGCAAGATGGTGGAGATGACAAATACCCACCTTGAAGGCTACAAACTGGATGTCTATAAAAGCATCAGCTTTAAACATTCGGCCTCAGACATCAGGCAACGGCTGATTGCCGACCGGAAGAAGGCCAAGAAAATTCAAGAGGTGATTGAAGACGGCGAGGTGACCAGCGGATATTACATGATGAGCCAGCTACCCCATGGAGCCAACCGCTATGTGCTTTTCCATTTTCAAGGAAAAAGCGGTGTTATCGTATATATCGAGGGAAAGCTGAAACCTCAGGACATCCTCCACATAACAACAGTGAGATAAACAGGAATATGAACCATTAGAAATACATCAACTTATGAGAAACAAGAAACAATGGATGCTGATGGCCACAATGATGTTGCCGCTTGCCGTCAGCGCAGATACACTCAGTGAAAAGCTTGAGATGGCAGACACGACATTTACTGTCAACGGGAAGAAAATCGTGGTGGACGACAGACAGGAACAGACCATCATCAGTGTCTATTCTCCCGATGGAGAAGAGATGCTCAAGAAAAAAGAGGTGGAATTTGCCGGTGAACAGGAAATTGAGAAGATTTACATCTCCTCTCCCTTTCTGCCAAACACATACAACAAGGCACACGACAAAAAGGTGTATAGATTCGAAAACCACATTCCATCCATATATTATGGTGCAAGCATTCTGTCGGGACATCTGTTGGGAATGTGTGGAGCTGACGGTCTCTATACCAAGGACACCAAGGGATATGAGTTTGGTATCTCTGCGTTCAACATTGCCATCCCATTCAACCGTCAGCACACCATCGGACTGAGTTTTGCCATGCAAGGCGGTTTCATCCATCACTTCTTCGACACACGACACGCACTCTTTAACGACAATGGTACGGTGAGCGTCAAGCCCATCGAAGAAGAGGGGGTGAAAAATAGCTACATCAGCTACATGTATGCGCGTTTTCCCTTCATGATTGAATTTCAGAAACATCTCAAGAGCGACCTTTATCTGGGCATCGGTGCCTCGCTTGAACTGAGGTCCAATGAACGCTCTCGCTACAAATGCGCAGCGGGCACCATCACACCGACCAAGGATTTGAACATGAATGGTGTGGGTGTAAACCTTGAAATGATCATGGGCTATGCAAATTTCACCCTT
>SFEK01000128.1 GCA_004557285.1 Bacteroidales bacterium
GCTTAAGGAAACTCCTGAATTTTTCGGCTCTACAGATATTGTCCGTGGATAGGGTTCATCCGGTATTCCGAGTGATGATATATTGCTATCACCCTTCCGCCTCAATGTCTCGTTGAGTGTCTCACTGTCGTTATGTTTCCGTGCTAAATCGATGACCTTGTCTGCTGTGATTTCGCTCTTGAGTGAGGAGAAATCAATGGTTTTGTCCATAAGTTTAAAGGGTTAAGGAGAAAGCCCCTTAACCCTTTAACCTTTTAACCTTTTAACTCTTTACCCCTGCGCTCCCTCATTATAGAACACGATGCCTTTGTCGTCGGCATCTACGGTGATGGGCCTGTCGCGGCTCACACTGTCTGCCAGAATCTTCTTGGAGAGGTCGTTGAGCAGGTAACGCTGGATGGCACGCTTGATGGGACGGGCACCGAACTCAGGGTCGAAACCAGCTTCTGCCAACCAGTCGATGGCACGGGGAGTGACGACAAGCTCGAAGCCCTGCTGCTTGAGCATGTTGCTCACGTTGTTCACCTGCAGGCGCACAATGCCACTGATTTCGGCTTTGGTCAACGGCAGGAACATGATGGTTTCGTCGATACGGTTGAGAAACTCAGGGCGTATCGTCTTTTTCAGCATCTCCATAATCTTGCCTTTCAGCATTTCCTGATTGGCCTCCACTCCCTTGCTGCGCAGCTCTTCATTGATCATCTGGCTGCCCATGTTGCTGGTCATGATGATGATGGTGTTCTTGAAGTCGGCCGTGCGCCCCTTGTTGTCGGTGAGCCGTCCGTCGTCGAGCACCTGCAGCAGGATGTTGAACACATCGGGGTGTGCTTTCTCGATTTCGTCGAACAGCACCACGGAATAGGGTTTGCGCCTTACAGCCTCGGTGAGCTGTCCGCCCTCGTCGTAGCCCACATATCCGGGAGGCGCACCGATGAGGCGGCTCACGCTGAATTTCTCCTGATACTCGCTCATGTCGATACGGGTCATCATCGATTCATCGTTGAACAGATATGCTGCCAGTGCCTTGGCCAGTTCGGTCTTGCCCACACCTGTAGTGCCCAGGAAAATGAATGAGGCAATGGGGCGTTTGGGGTCTTGCAAGCCGGCACGGCTGCGTCTCACAGCATCGCTCACGGCCGTGATGGCCTCCTCTTGTCCGATGACACGTTTGTGCAGCTCTTCTTCCAAATGGAGCAGTTTCTCCCTTTCGCTCTGCATCATCCGTGTGACAGGAATACCCGTCCATCGGCTCACCACCTCGGCGATGTCGTCGGCGGTCACCTCTTCACGGATCATGGCCTTGGCCCCTTGTTGCGCATGCAGTTGTTGCTGTATGGCGGCAATGTCGTCGTGCAAGGCCTTCATTTGGCCATATCTGATTTCGGCCACCTGTCCGTAGTTGCCCTCACGCTCGGCGCGGTCGGCCTGGAGTTTGAGGTTCTCCAACTGCTGTTTGTCCTCCTGAATCCTGTTCACGAGGGTGCGCTCGCTGTCCCATTGGGCACGGAACTGGTGCTCCTTGTCACGCAGTTCGGCAATGTCCTTGTCCAGTTGGTCAAGTTTTGAACCCGCTTCGGTGGCCTCGTCGGCTTGCGCCCTTTTCGCCTCGTTTCTGATGGCTTCGCGTTCAATCTCCAGTTGCTTGAGCCGTCGGGTGATTTCATCCAGTTCTTCAGGCAGAGAGTCGCGCTCCATGCGCAACTTTGCCGCAGCCTCGTCCATCAGGTCGATGGCTTTGTCGGGCAAGAAACGGTCGGAGATATACCTTTCAGAGAGCTGCACGGCAGCGATGCAGGCATCATCCTGGATACGCACCTTGTGGTGATTCTCATAACGCTCTTTCAAGCCACGGAGAATGCTGATGGCACTCAGTTCGTCGGGCTCATCCACCATGACCGTCTGGAAACGTCGTTCCAGTGCCTTGTCTTTCTCGAAATACTTTTGGTATTCGTTCAGCGTGGTGGCGCCGATACTGCGCAGTTCGCCACGGGCAAGGGCTGGTTTCAGGATGTTGGCAGCATCCATAGCCCCTTCGCCGCCACCGGCACCCACCAAAGTATGGATTTCGTCGATGAAGAGGATGATGCGTCCGTCGCTGCCTGTCACCTCTTTGATGACTGCTTTAAGGCGTTCTTCAAATTCGCCTTTGTATTTGGCACCGGCCACCAGTGCTCCCATGTCGAGCGAATACAGCTGTTTGTCTTTCAGGTTTTCGGGCACGTCGCCGCGCACGATACGCTGGGCCAGACCCTCGACGATGGCCGTCTTTCCCGTTCCCGGTTCACCGATCAGTATCGGGTTGTTCTTGGTGCGGCGAGAGAGGATTTGCAATACACGCCTTATCTCGTCGTCCCTGCCGATGACAGGGTCGAGCTTGCCCTGCCGGGCTTCGGCCACCAGGTTCTTGGCATATTTTTCAAGGGCCTGATAATTCTCGTCGCCAGAAGCCGACTGCACCTTTTGTCCTTGGCGCAGGTCGTTGATGGCCTGCCGCATGTCTTTTTCGTTGCATCCGGCATCCTTCAGGATGCGGCTCACCGTGGAGTTGACGGTGAGCAACGCCATCATGATGGGTTCGATGGAAACGAAATCATCGCCCCATTCCCTGGCCGTCTCCATGGCTGTTTGCAGCACTTGGTTGGTTTCGTTGTTCAGGTAGGGTTGCCCACCCTGCACCTTGGGCCGGCCGGCGATTTCTCTGTCGGTGATGTTTTCCACCTGCACGGCGTTCACGCCCAGTTTCCGGAAGATGAAGCCGGCCACATCCTTGCCCTTGAGCAGTATGCCCTTGAGCAAATGCACAGGTTCAATGCTTTGTTGACCCTGTCTTGAAGCGATGTTTACGGCTTCTTGCACCACTTCTTGTGCCTTGATGGTCAATTTGTCAAATGTCATATTGTTGTCTCCTTTCTGAAAATGATTTCCTTTGTTTGTTTGCTGTAAGCGGATGTCTTGCGTCATCCTGCCTGTTGTCCCTCAAAACTTGTGCCTACGTGCAAAAACTGCAATTTTGTCGCTTTTTCGTGTCATTTTGACAGCAATAACATCGGTTTTATGGCTGATGAGGCGCAAAAAACGCATGATGTCTTTGTCATTAAAATGAAATACGTTACCTTTGCAGGTTGAAATCCTTTCAACGATGAATTTATCTCAAAGCCACTCCCTGATGCACCTATACCGTGCCTGTCGTCATTGCGCCCTGAGTGTGATGCTGGTCATGGTGTGTGGGGTTGCAGGGGCAGCAATACCTTATAATAATATAAAGGCCAAGCCGACAACGGGCAAAGTGAAATACAAGAGAGCAAAAAACTACCTGTTCAGGGTGAAACTCAGCGACAAGCGGGACACTCCCTATTCGCTGGATCGTCCGGAGGCCTTTCTCTCTGCCAAGGCTTTGGAGCGCAGGAAGCGACAACGACTGCCGGTGGATTCTACCGACTTGCCCGTCAATCCCGACTATGTGAAACAGGTGGAAGACGCTGGTGTGACCGTGGTGCGTCGCAGCAAATGGAACAACACCCTGCTGGTGAGGTGCACCCATGCCAGCAGGATGAAGGCCGTGGAGCAACTGCCCTGTGTGACCGAAGTGAAGAATGTGTGGACATCGCCCGACTCTGTCGCTTCTGCCTCGGCAAGGAAGCGTTGCCACACCGAACTCAACAGTTGGGATGTTGTGGCCGAAGGTGTTTACGGCACCGCCAAAGAACCCATACACATGCTCAAGGGCGAAAAACTACATTACCGAGGATACACGGGAAAAGGTATGTTGATTGCCGTGTTTGACGGCGGTTTCATGAATGTGGATAGGATACCCTGTATGCAGCGGATGAACATTGTGGGGGCAGCCGATTTTGTGGTGCCGGCCAGCAAGGACATCTACGAGGAGATTGACCATGGCACCAAGGTGCTCTCGGTGATGGGTGTCGATGAGCCGGGCTCGTTTGTGGGCACAGCCCCTAAAGCCTCGTATCTGCTGGTGCGCTGCGAAGACGCACAGACGGAAAGTTGGGCAGAGGAAGACTATTGGGCCGCCGCCGCAGAATATGCCGACAGTGTGGGTGTGGATGTCATCAGCTGTTCGTTGGGTTTTCATTCTTTTGACGATGCCTCGCAAAACTATAGATACGCCCAGCTCGACGGGCAGAGTTCGTTCATCTCTCACACCGCCTCGCTGCTTGCCCGAAAGGGTATCGTGGCGGTGATCAGCGCAGGCAACGAAGGTATGGGCGTGTGGAAGAAAATCAATGTGCCTGCCGATGCTGCCGACGTGCTCACCGTGGGGGCACTGACACCCACCGGGGTGAATGCCGCCTTCAGCAGTGTGGGGCCCACCGCCGACGGAAGGGTGAAGCCCGACGTGATGGCATTGGGCAGTCCGGTGTCGGTCATCACCGGCCGGGGCACCATGATCAAAGATGTAGGCACCTCGTTTTCCACCCCCGTGGTGGCAGGGCTGGTGGCCTGTCTGTGGCAAGCATTGCCCGAACTCTCAGCCATAGACATCATCAACCTGGTGCGACAGACCTCCGACAACAGCGACACTCCCGACAATATCTACGGCTATGGTATGCCCGACTTCTGGAAAGCCTACCAGCAGGCCAAACACTCCATAACATGTCAACAATGAAGAACGCACTGACGCTATACGAACTCAACTGCATGGTGAGAGAAAACCTTGAGCAGGCCATGCCCGACACCTGGTGGGTAGGGGCAGAGGTGAGCGAGATCAGAGAGGTGAGGGGCAACTGCTACATGGAACTGGTGCAGAAAGACCCTCAAGGCAACACCCCCATCGCCAAGGCCTCGGCCAAGTGCTGGCGCTCGGCATGGCCCTTGGTGTCGCAGCATTTCGCACGCGTGACGGGCAGCAGGCTGTCGGCAGGCATGCAGGTGCTGCTGCAGGTGTATGCACAGTTTCACGAGCAGTATGGTTTCTCGTGGATCGTGACCGACATCGACCCTACCTACACCCTCGGCGACATGGCCCGTAAGCGCAATGAAGTGGTGAGGAAACTGAAGGAAGAAGGTGTGTTCGATTTGAACAAACAGTTGGCACTTCCCTTGTTTGCCCAGCGCATCGCCGTGGTGTCGAGCAACAATGCCGCAGGCTATGGTGATTTCTGCAAGCAGTTGTCGGCCAATGCCTATGGTTTTGCCTTTGAGGTGAAGCTCTTTCCGGCGGTGATGCAGGGAGAACAGGTGGAAACCAGTGTGATAGCCGCCCTAACTGCCATATATGAAAACGTGGACGACTATGACGTGGTGGTGATTATCCGTGGTGGAGGGGCCACCAGCGACCTTTCGGGCTTTGACACGCTGGCACTGGCTGAGCATGTGGCCAATTTCCCGTTGCCGGTGATCACGGGCATCGGTCACGACCGCGATGAGTCGGTGCTCGACCTTGTGGCCTTTGCCAACGTGAAGACACCCACGGCCGCCGCCACCTATCTGACAGAACACCTGAAAGCCGTGAGCGACCACATGGAACTGCTGGCGCAGCGCATGGTAAACGGCATCAGACAACGCATGGATGCCGAGCGCACACGCATGGAGCGCATCTCGTCGATACTGTCGCCCATGGTGAAGGCGTGCCTGAAGAATGAACACCACCGCATTGACCTGCTCGCCCAAAGAATGCCCCCATCGCTCAAGGCGCGTGTCAGAGAAGAGCAGCACCGGTTGCAGTTGCTTGCCCAGCGGGTGGCCGCCGCCGACCCCGTAAGGATGCTGAGCCGTGGCTACTCCATCACGCTACACGAGGGGCGTGTGGTGACCGATGCCTCGCAGTTGCACCAAGGCGACCAAATCATCACCCGACTGGCACAAGGTGAGGTGACGGCCGTGGTGAGCGGAGAACAACAATGATATACATGACAAATACGACAATATACATGATGAAATACGAAGAGGCCGTAAGGCAATTGGAAGACATCGTGAGGAAGATGGAGAACGATGAACTCGACATCGACACCCTGAGTGAGCAGTTGAAAACCGCCCAAAAGTTGCTCAAACTTTGTAGGGACAAACTGGTCCATACCGATGAAGAAATCAAGAAAATACTGCAAGACGACTGAAAAAATGCAATTTTCATGCCGTAGGAATGTGTTTTTTTCGTAAAAAATTATTTTGGTAACAAGATTATTTGTATTTTTGCAAAAACTTGAAAAACGTAAT
>SFEK01000129.1 GCA_004557285.1 Bacteroidales bacterium
GATTTCACACTCTAAATTCATCTTTTCTCGTTTTTTTTGTGTAAGTTTGCCGAAAATATCAAAAAGATAACGAAATATGCCATTAAGGATACCCGACAAATTACCGGCGATAGAACTATTGAAACAGGAGAACATCTTTGTGATTGACAACTCCAGGGCACATACACAAGACATACGCCCCTTGAAAATCGTTGTGCTCAATCTCATGCCGCTCAAGATAACCACCGAAACAGATTTGATACGTCTGCTGTCAAACACCCCGTTGCAGCTTGACATTACATTCATGAAACTCAAGAGCCACACGCCCAAGCACACGCCTATTGAACACATGATGATGTTCTACAAGGATTTCGATGAGTTGAGCCAGCAAAAGTTTGATGGAATGATTATCACTGGTGCCCCTGTAGAGTCGTATCCGTTTCACGAAGTAACCTACTGGGATGAAATGACACAGATATTCACATGGGCCAAGACACATGTCACCAGCACGCTGTTCATCTGTTGGGCTGCACAGGCCGGACTGTATTTCCATTACGGCATACCCAAATACCCATTGCCCAAAAAGATGTTTGGTGTGTTCCGCCAGTATCCTTTGGAAAAGATGATACCCATATTCCGTGGCTTCGACCATTATTTCCACATGCCCCAGAGTCGCCACACGGAAATTCGCCGTGAAGACATATTGGCCGACAAGCGGCTCACCTTGCTCTCAGAATCGCCCGAGAGCGGAGTAAGCATCGTCATGGCCCGTGGAGGAAGGGAATTTTTCATCACCGGTCATCTGGAATACTCGCCCATGACGCTTGACAATGAGTACAAACGTGACAAAGATACCCGTGATGATGTGGAAATGCCCTTGCATTATTATCTGAACGACAATCCGTCAGAAGGTCCTGTGGTGAACTGGCGGGCTCATGCCAACCTGTTTTTCAACAACTGGATCAACTATTACGTCTATCAAGAAACACCCTACGACATTAACCGTATAGAATAATGAGAGCTATTGAACTGTTGGCACCGGCCAAAAATCTGGAGTGTGGCATGGCGGCCATCGACCATGGTGCCGACGCCGTATATATCGGAGCAGCTCGTTTTGGTGCACGGGCTGCAGCAGGCAACAGCATGGACGACATTCGCCAGTTGTGTGCATATGCCCACACCTATGGGGCAAAGGTGTATGTCACCGTGAACACCATTCTGATGGATGACGAAATCAACGACACACAAGCACTTATCCACCAACTGTATCAGGCCGGTGCTGATGCCCTGCTGGTACAGGACATGGGGGTGCTGAACATGCAATTGCCCCCTATTGCCCTTCATGCCAGTACACAGACCGATAACCGCACACCCGAAAAGGTGGAATGGTTGCGGCAACGTGGATTTGAGCGTGTGGTACTGGCCCGTGAATTATCTGCTGGGGAAATCAGGGACATTCATGGCGCAGTACCCGGAGTTGAACTTGAGGTGTTTGTCCATGGTGCTCTCTGTGTGAGCTATTCAGGACTATGCTATGCCTCACAGCATTGTTTCGGACGCAGTGCCAACCGTGGCGAATGTGCACAATTCTGCCGCATGAAATTTGACTTGGAAGATGCCAACGGCAAAATCATAGAGCACCAGAGACACCTGTTGTCTCTCAAAGACCTGTGCCAATATGATGTGCTGGAGCAAATCCTTGATGCCGGTGCCACATCCCTCAAGATTGAAGGACGATTGAAAGACATCACTTATGTGAAAAACGTTACTGCGGCATATAGCAAGCGACTGGACGAAATCATTGCCCGTAATCCTGACAAATACCGCCGTGCCTCTTTAGGCAAGTGCACCTATACGTTTACACCCAACCTGAAGAAAACCTTCAATCGTGGGTTCACCCATTATTTCCTTGAAGGACGATGCCCCGACATTGCCTCGTTTGACACACCTAAGGCTATGGGCGAATATGTAGGTGATGTGAAAGAAATCAGCCCCCGCAGCTTTACTGTTGCAGGTACTGCAACCTTTGCCAACGGCGACGGTCTTTGCTACATCAATGACAAAAGAGAATTGGAAGGTTTCAGAGTCAACAAGGCAGAAAACAACCGCATCTACCCGCTACAAATGCCTCAAAGGCTGCGCAAGGGTGATGCTTTATACCGCAACAATGACCAAGCCTTTGAGAAAACACTGTCACGACCTACATCACAACGCAAGATGTCGGTCAACATGGAACTGATGTCCACCCCTGAGGGATTTGCCGTAAAAGCTGATGTGGAAAACATCATCCAAACTACATGTGCCATTGCCGCAGAACACCAGAAGGCACAAAAGTCACAGGTGGAGAATATCCAACGGCAATTGGGCAAAATGGGTAATACGCCCTTCCGGCTGAACAGTCTGTTGTTGACCGGCGACGTGCAACAAGCGTTCATCCCATCAAGTGTTCTAACCGAACTGCGCCGACAAGTGACCGACCGCCTGCTTGAAGCCCTTCAACAACATTTTGCCACAAGAAGAGGAAGACCGCAGGGAACAACATCATCTACCACCAAGTCATCAGTAAAAGGCACCAACTGCTATCCATCGGGACATACCTATTTATATAATGTGTCCAATCGTCTGTCGCGCTCATTCTACGAAAAGCTCGATGGCAACAACATCTCATGGGCATTTGAACGACAAGAAAAGCCCAATGCCATGCTGATGCAATGCAAGCACTGTCTGCGCTATGCATTGGGCTATTGTGTCAAGCATGGAGGCAAACACCCACAATGGCGCGAACCACTGAGCCTGCGCCTTGCAGATGGAAGACGATTTGAATTGCGATTCAACTGTAAATCCTGTCAAATGGAAGTAATTTCAACTGAAGAGTCAACATTACATAAAAAGTAAAACCAAGAGCCATGAAACGATTCCTTTTCACAGCCATCACCTTGTTGACCATGCTGTGCAGCTGCTATCACGACCGAGGCAAACAGCATGATGCCCTGCCTGCAAACGATGT
Organism: Bacteroidales bacterium; assembly: GCA_004557285.1. Lineage (GTDB taxonomy): Bacteria > Bacteroidota > Bacteroidia > Bacteroidales > Bacteroidaceae > Prevotella. The sequence continues at coordinate 2,987 of SFEK01000129.1, forward strand.
AGAACGTCGTCTCGACTCTATATCATTCGAGAGCAACCACCACTACTCCATCAATTATAATTTTGTGGTCAAGACCGACTCACTCGTCCTCTTGAGACAACAGCCCGAGGAATATGTCAACAATATGTTCACCGATTCTGTTTCGGTATTCAGGCACGACCGCTTGGTTGTGGCCGATATCCGCATCATCCCTGACGACCCCATCGACTCAATATGGGTACAGGTGGCACGCGACCAGGAAACCTTCGGATGGACACACGAGTCAGAATTGTTGCCATGCGTGGTTCCCAGCGACCCTATTTCCCAATTCATTTCCACCTTCTCAGATATGCACCTGTTGATATTCCTGCTGATCATCAGCATCATATCCATCACCTATCTCATGAGAACCATATTCCGTCGCAATGCCAAAATTGTGCATTTCAACGATATTCCCACCTTTTACCCTACGCTGTTGGCCATGATTATCGCCTCGGCTGCCACCTTTTATGCCAGCATACAGCTGTTTGCTCCAGAAGTGTGGAGACATTTTTACTATCATCCTACGCTCAATCCCTTTACCGTTCCGCCCTTGCTCAGCATCTTCTTGGTGTCGGTATGGTCGTTGCTCATTGTGGGATTGGCCACGGTAGATATAGTAAGGAGAATGTTGCCATTGGGAGAATGTGTATTATATCTTTGCGGACTATTGGGTATTTGTGCCATCAACTATATTGTATTCAGCATAAGCACATTGTATTATGTCGGTTATGTGCTTTATGCTGCATACATGTATTTTGCGGTGACCAATTATCTGCATCGGTATCATCCACATTATATCTGCGGAAACTGTGGAAAAGTCATGCTCCGCAAAGGGCGTTGCCCTTCGTGCGGAGTCATGAACGAATAAGTGATCATTTCAGGCTAATCTTCCATTCCACACCGGCCACGATAGGTGTTCCACGCTGTGCCAAATAGATTTTGTTGCCTGTTGCTTCGCTGTCGAAGGCAAAGGTGGCATAATGGGTGTTGGTGAGATTACGACAATAAAGACGTAATGAATGATTGGCCATCTTCAATGTGGCATGCAGCCCAAGCAGTGCATACATGGATTGGCTGTAGGTGTTGGCCTCGTCCCAATAGGTGCGGCCCTGTGCGGTTACGTCAGCTCCCAAATCTATGTAGTTGCTTTGCCCACTACCCAGAGGGAAACGGTAAATGGCACTGGCTCCCAAGGTGTGCATGGGAATATATGGCACCTTGTTATCGCTGTAATCAACGGCCGAAGCCCCTTCGCCATCCACATATTCCTTGAACACGGCATGGTTAAGTCCGTAGTTGGCTGTCCATCGCAGACGACCTCCTGCCAAATAGCCTCGCAGACTTGCTTCAATGCCACAACTATAGCTTTTGCCTGCATTGACCATCATGCGGCCATAACCGTAGCCGGTAGCCATTACCGACAACTGTTGGTTGCGTATCTGCATGTAGAAAGCAGAGAAATCAGCCTGCATACTGCCATCAAAAAGATTAAGATGAGTTCCTGCCTCCATATTCCAGCTTTCTTCAGGTTTGTAGGTGATCGTGTTCTTGACCTTTTGGTAATCTTCTGCCGAATGTACCACTTCCTGGCTCTGTGCCAGACCAGCTCCACCTTTTGAATATAAGGATTGCAAGTCGGTTTGAAGAATGTCAGAGAACATCTGGATGTTATATCCACCCGCTCTATAGCCTTTGGACAACGATGCATATATATTACCCTTGTTTTGGGGCAATTGATAGGTAATGGCCAGTTTGGGCAGCAATTGGTTATAAGTGTTGCTGGTGTTGTTGAGCAGATGCGACACCAGGTTGGAGGTGGCCTCCTTACCCATCACCGATACATCCACGGCCATGCGGGCCTGGGTATCGTAATCTACCTTGACATGACTGAGGTCATAACGTAAACCCAGCGTGAGTGTGAGACGAGGGAAAATCTGAAGGTTTGACTCATGGAAAACACCTAAGTTGGCTTGTGGTGTTTCAAAAGAGGCAGGTACATCCATACCGACATTGGCTGACACGCCACCTGCCTGTGCTATCGCAGCAGCAGCCTGCTGCATGGCCATTTCCTGAGGCATACCACCCTGCATCATCTTTCCGGCCATGGCATTGAGTATACCGTTATACATGCCCTGCTGAATGGCTGAAGATATGCGCGAGGTGAATGCTTCATCAAAGAACACCGGACCATCGGTGTGCAACCACTGATAGGCTCCATATACGCCCGATGACCATTGCCATTTGCCGTTACCACGACTCTTGACTGAAAATTCCTGGGTAAGGGCATTCATACGTTGTCGCTGAACCAAGTGCATAAAGTCGTCCTGCTGATAATCCTGGTCCATCCTCATGCAGTCTTTGAGGTGCTGGTAACTGGTTGTGGCATTCAGCGTGATGTGCTTGGTGGTATAATCGAGAGTGAAACCGGTGTTCAACATATTTCGACGATAGCTGTTTTCCCGATTGGTCTGTGGTGATGTGATGTCGCCATCAGTGATGTCAAGCACACCATAGGGGAAGGCATTGGCCGAATTATGCTGGAAGTCTGCCATCAGGTTGGCGGTGAGACGGGCATTGGGTTGCCAAGTCAAGCGAACTCGCCCTCCTGCCTCCTGACTGTCATCGGCCCGCTCATGGCTATAAGCATTGCGAAAATATCCGTTGCTACCGTTATAGAAGGCCGAAGCGGCAAGTGCCACCTTGTCGCCAAAATGGAAATAATGGGTGGCTTCTGCCTGGCGACCAAAGTGAGTGGAAAGACCAAGGGTGATGTCGGTTCCCTGATGGTTCATGGCATTCTTGGTGAACATGCGGAGCAAGCCTCCCTCATTGTTCATGCCATAGAGTGTGCCCTGTGGGCCGCGAAGGATGTCGATACGGTCCAATTGGTAGAGGTGCATGTTGAATGCCGACTTGTTGACCAGCGGGATACCGTCCACATAGATGCCTACGGCCGAACTGCCTATGCGTGAACCTATGCCACGAATATACAAGGAAGAAGTGAGGCGTGAGCCATAATCGGGCATGACGAATGAAGGAACATGGGCTGAAAGTCCTGAAATGTTGTCCACACCCAAGTCTGCAAGTTCTTTAGTGGTAAATACCGAGGAACTGAGTGGTTGTTGACGCAACCTCATCACCTCCTTGG
>SFEK01000130.1 GCA_004557285.1 Bacteroidales bacterium
GCCCCGTTTCTGCATCAACCACATTGAGCAGCCCCACATCGGGCAGTTCTTTGGCCAACGGGTCGTACACCTGCAATGCCACCACATCATGCTTTCTGTTGCAGATGGTGAGCACCTGTTCAAAATCGTTTCTCACGTAGAAGTCGCTCATCAAGAAAGCGGTACACTTGCGCTTCATGACACGGGTAAGAAACTCCACGGCCATCTTCACATCCGTCTTCCGGCTTTCGGGATGGAAGTCGAGCATTTCACGGATGATAAACAGGATATGCTTTCTGCCTTTCTTGGGCGGAATATATTTCTCTATCTTGTCAGAAAAGAAGATGACACCTATCTTGTCGTTGTTGCGCATGGCACTGAATGCCAAGGTGGCGGCAATCTCCGTCACCATGTCTTTCTTCATCGCACGAGTGGTGCCGAAGTCGAGCGAACCGCTGACATCAATCAGCAGCATGACGGTGAGTTCGCGCTCTTCTTCAAAGACCTTCACATACGGACGGTGGAACCGTGCCGACACATTCCAGTCGATGTCGCGGATGTCGTCGCCATACTGATACTCACGCACCTCGCTGAAAGCCATACCACGACCCTTGAAAGCCGAATGGTATTGCCCGGCAAAGATATTGTCGCTCAGTCCGCGCGCCTTTATCTCTATTTTCCTGACCTTACTGAGAATTTCCTGGGTATCCATCAAGGTACCTCCACCTTATTGATAATGTCACTCACTATTTCTTCGCTGGTCACATTGGTGGCCTCCGCTTCATACGAAATGCCTATTCTGTGGCGCAGCACATCATGGGCCATGGCACGCACATCCTCAGGGATCACATAACCACGACGCTTGATGAAGGCGTAGGCCCTGGAGGCCTTGGCCAGGTTGATGCTGGCACGGGGACTGCCGCCAAAGGTAATCAGACTCTTCAGCTGGGGCAATCCGTAATGCTCAGGATAACGGGTGGCAAACACGATGTCAGCGATATACTGTTCTATCTTCTCGTCAATATAAACCTGTCTCACCACCTCACGGGCCTTCAATATATCATCGGCTGAGATGACCGGCTTCACCTCGGGCAGAGAGCCTTGCAGGTTTTCACGGATAATGAGTTTCTCCTCTTCAATGCTGGGATAATCAATCACCACCTTCAACATGAAACGGTCCACCTGTGCCTCGGGCAGCGGATAGGTTCCTTCCTGCTCAATAGGGTTCTGCGTGGCCATCACCAAGAATGGCTTGGGCAGGTCGAAGGTCTCGCTGCCGATGGTCACCTGATGCTCCTGCATGGCCTCCAGCAATGCGCTCTGCACCTTGGCAGGAGCACGGTTGATTTCGTCTGCCAATACAAAGTGGGCAAACACCGGGCCCTTCTTCACCTGGAATTTCTCATCCTTCTGCGAATAAACCATGGTACCTGTCACGTCGGCAGGCAACAGGTCGGGGGTGAACTGTATTCTGCTGTACTCAGCGTCTATCAACTGCGACAAGGTCTTGATCGCCAAAGTCTTGGCCAGACCGGGAACACCTTCCAGCAGGATGTGTCCATCGCTCAACAGACCAATCAACAGGCTGTCCACCAAATGTTTCTGCCCTACAATCACTTTGTTCATGCCCGTGGTAATCGCCGACACGAACGCACTTTTCTGCTCAATTAAGATATTCAATTCACGGATATCTATGGATTCTGCCATAACTCTTATTTTTGTTTCCTAAATTTTAGCGCAAAAATACTACTTTATCTATTGATGCACGAAAAAAGCAGACTAAATAATATTAAAAAAGTTTCTATTTGCTTACATTTAAACATCTACCATGTTTTTTGACACTTTATTGTGCCTATCGCTTCGTCCTTTTCTTCGGTTCGAGCTTGGGTATCTTCAACTTCATGCCTTCGCTGACCTCTGCCACACCGTTGTGCAACTGGATGTAACACGACATGCCCTCTCCCAAATACAGTCGGGACAAACGCTCCATGGTGTCGCCCTTCTTCACCGTGATGGTCTTGGCTGTGCCCACAATGCGGTAGGCTCCGGTCTTCACCATGGCATTGGCCGTGGCCAACTGCTTGCTGTCGTTTGCCGTGGCAGACTGATCAGGGGTGGCGGCAGCAGGCACATTGACCACATCCTCTTCTTTCAGCAGATGCTTGTCTTCCTTGACTTGCTGTGCCTTTTCCTTCACCGTGTCTTTCACCGAGTCTTTCGCTGCGGGTTTGACCACGGTCTTGCTTACCCTTGCGGTACTGTCAACCACTGTTTCCTGCACCACCGGCCTGTCCATGTCAAAATGCTGCATACCGATGATATAGCCTATGGCCAAAGCAATGGCAGCCACAAACAGGTGCGACAAAGTCAACAACAGGGTTTCATGACGCTCAAAAAAACTGCTTGGCTTTTCCTCTTCTTTATCATCCTCGTCCTGTGCGGCCAAAGGTTCCTCTTCCACTGGCGATGATTCCTCCTCCGGCTGTGGCTCATCGTCAACAGGCGATGCTTCCACCGGCATCAATGCTGCTTCGGTTTCCGTGGCTTGCTGTGGTTGTTCCTCCGCCTCAACAGGCAATTCTTCTTCCACGACTTGTTCCTGCTCCTCTTCCACGACTTGTTCCTGCTCCTCTTCCACAAATCGCTCCGCAACCTCCAACAACGGTTCTTCTACCTCTTGTAGCTGGGGCACGGTCTCCTCCTGCGGCAGGTCTTCATTCATCAGGGGCTGTTCGTCAACGACTTCAGGGCCGGCTGCGGCTACACTGGGCTCTTCCTCCACCTCCTGCGGCTGCTCGTCAACCAGGGCCAACGGCTCCTCATCTACACTAACGGCATTGAGTTCTTCAATATCCACATCATCGTTGAGCATCACCGTTTCAAACTGTGCAAAAGGCTTGTTGACAAGGTCGCGCATGATGGGGTCGGGCGTGAACGATATCTTGCCATGACTCTCAATCACCACACGTTCACCCGTATTCACATTGATGCTCTCACGCTCGCGCACATCAATCACCTTGAACGTGCCCAGTCCCTTCACCTTCACCATCTTTTCCTCGTGCAACGCCTCGTTGATCAAGTCAAAGAAGGTGGCTACAAACTGCTCTGCATCCTTCTGCGTCAGACCATGCTTGCCGGCGATGGCCTCCGCTATCCAAGCCACCGAAACCTTACCCATTGGCAGCCCCTCCGTTCTTGAGTTTTTCCTTGATTGCCGCAATGGGTTTGAAATTGAGCACCAGTTTTGGAGGTACCAACATGCGCTGCTTGGTTCCGGGGTTAATCAGGATCCTCTCCATGCGCTTTTTCACTTCAAACGTACCGAATTTGGGTATCGACAACACATCTCCCCCCTGAAAACTTGCATTCATGGAGTCGATGATGGTGTTCACCATCTTCTGCGTGTCATCCTGCGTATATCCAAGCCGTTGCGACAACGCTGCAATAAAACTCTTGTTATTCATACCAATATTTACTCTACTACCTTACCGTATAAGTCAAAAGCTTCGGCATCAGTGATTTCCACCGTATAGAAACATCCTGAGCGCAGGCGTCGGTCGCCTGCAGGTATCAGCACCTCGGGGTCAACTTCCGGAGAACTGTAAGCCGTCCTGCCCACATAGAAATCACCCTCCTTGCGGTCGATGATCACCTGATATTGCTTCCCTATCTTCGCTTCGGCAATCTCCGCACTTATCCGCTGCTGCAAAGCCATCAGCTGGTCAAGCCTTCTCTGCTTCACCTCGTCAGGGATGTCGTCGGCATAATGCTCGGCACTGTATGTGCCCTCTTCTTCTGAATAGGCAAAAGCCCCCATGCGCTCAAACCTCGCCCATCGGGTGAAGTCCATCAACGCCTCAAAATCTTCTTCGGTCTCACCGGGGAAACCCACCATCAGCGTGGTGCGTAGATGAATACCGGGCACAGCCTTTCTCAACCGTTCTATCAGGGCATAAGTCTCGTCACGGCTGATGTTTCTTCTCATCGCCGTCAGCATGTGGTCAGAGATATGCTGCAGGGCAATGTCAAGATACTTGCACACATTGGGTTTCTCGCGCATCACATCCAGCAGGTCGTCGGGGAAATGGGTGGGATAGGCATAATGCAGCCTGATCCATTTCACGCCGGGAATATCAGCCATGTCGGCCACCAACTGGGCAATATGCTGCCGACCATCGATGTCGATTCCATAATAGGTGAGCTCCTGGGCTATGATTTGAAACTCCTTCACGCCAGAAGCCACAAGTGTCCTCACCTCATCGAGTATTTCCTCGGCAGGCCTGCTCACATGCTTGCCCGTAATCAGGGGTATGGCACAATAGGCACAATGGCGGTCGCATCCCTCACTGATTTTGATATAGGCATAGTGGTGCGGGGTGGTAAGACAACGCTTTCCACGACAGTCCTCCACCTCAGCCTTGCCCAAGTCGGTCAACAGCTGCTTGTAGTCAAACTTGCCGTAATATTTGTCCACCACAGGGATTTCCTGCTCCAGTTCTTTTTTATACCGCTGCGACAAGCATCCCATCACAAACAATTTGTTGATGCGGCCCTCTTCCTTGGCCTGCGCAAACTCTAAGATGGTATTGATGCTCTCCTCTTTGGCATCGCCGATAAAACCACAGGTATTGATGACAACAATCTCTCCTTGCGGACGCTTGCTGTCGTGCGTGCATTTGTAGCCGTTGGCCTCAAACTGCTTCATCAGCACCTCGCTGTCAACGAGGTTCTTCGAGCAGCCCATGGTGATGAAATCTATCTGGTTCTTTTTCACTGGTCTTCCTTAAAGAGCGAATCAACAAACTGATTCTTGTTAAACAGTTGCAGGTCTTCCATTCCCTCGCCCAGTCCGATATACTTCACTGGCACCTTCAATTGGTCGGATATGCCGATCACCACACCACCCTTGGCCGTACCGTCAAGTTTGGTAATGGCCAAACTGGTAATCTGTGTGACCTGAGAAAATTGCTTGGCCTGTTCAAAGGCATTCTGCCCCGTGGAGCCATCGAGCACGAGCATCACCTCATCAGGGGCTTCGGGCAGCACCTTCTTCATCACCTCCTTGATTTTCTTCAATTCGTTCATCAGTCCAATCTTGTTGTGCAGACGACCTGCGGTATCTATCAGCACCACATCAGCGCCATTGGCCTTGGCCGAACTCAAGGTGTCGAAGGCCACACTGGCAGGGTCGGCACCCATCTGCTGCTTCACCACAGGCACACCCACACGCTCACCCCAGATACACAACTGCTCAACGGCAGCGGCACGGAAGGTGTCGGCAGCACCTAAATACACCTTTTTGCCGGCCTTCTTGAACTGGTAGGCCAGTTTGCCAATCGTGGTGGTCTTGCCCACCCCATTCACGCCGACCACTAAGATGACATACGGTTTGTGGTCAGCGGGCAAATCCCACTGGTCGTTGTCGGCGGCATTGTTCTCGGCAAGCAGAGCGGCAATCTCCTGTCTAAGAATGCCGTTCAATTCTGAAACCGAAACATACTTGTCACGGGCAACCCTTTCCTCAATCCGACGAATGATTTTCAGCGTGGTATCCACGCCCACATCCGACGTGATCAGCACTTCCTCAAGGTTGTCTAACACATCATCATCTACCTTCGACTTGCCGGCTACGGCACGGGCAATTTTCGAGAAAACGCTCTGTTTTGTCTTCTCCAAGCCCTTGTCCAAAGTCTCTTTTTTCTTCTTGTTGAAAAACCCAAATAAACCCATATCAGTAATTTTGCTACAAAATTAGTAAAATGCTGCCACATTTACAACAAAAAGGCTGCAAATTTCCTTGCAGCCTTTTCATATATTGTCATTTATTAAGAATTAGTTCTTAAAAAAGTCTTTTACTTCCTCGTTGGGAACCATACGCTCATCAAACATGTAAGCACCAGTCTTGGGGCTCTTCACCATTTTGATTACCTTTGTATATGCGCGACCGTCCTGCGAACCATCACGGAGGGTAGCGACGACTTTCTTTGCCATGTTCTAAACTTTTATTATTCAGTGATTATTTAATCTCCTTGTGAAGGGTCATCTTCTTCAAAATGGGATTATACTTCTTCAATTCCATTCTTTCAGGAGTGTTCTTGCGATTCTTGGTGGTGATGTAACGGCTTGTTCCGGGAAGACCACTGTTCTTCATTTCGGTATATTCCAGAATC
>SFEK01000131.1 GCA_004557285.1 Bacteroidales bacterium
ACAATCGTATAAAATTCTTAAAAAACAGAAATTAAATCTATTATACAAGGTATTGAAAAACTTTTGTTTTACTTTTGCCGACCAATAGAACAAAGTTTTAACCGCAATGCAAAAGAATTTAGTAATAGTCGAAAGCCCTGCCAAGGCCAAGACAATTGAAAAATTTCTGGGAAAGGACTTCAAAGTGATGTCCAGTTATGGACATATTCGCGACCTGAAGAAAAAAGAACTGAGCATAGACATCAACACGCTTGTGCCCGACTACGAAATACCTGTGGAGAAAGAGAAATTGGTGAACGACCTGAGAAGCCATGCCAAACAGGCTGAAAAGGTGTGGCTCGCCTCCGATGAAGACCGCGAGGGGGAGGCCATATCATGGCATCTGTGCGAAGTGCTGGGGCTGGACGAGGAAAAAACCAACCGCATCGTGTTTCACGAAATCACCAAGCCTGCCATCGTCGAGGCCATTGAACATCCTCGACACCTGGACATGAACTTAGTCAATGCGCAGCAGGCTCGAAGGGTGCTCGACCGATTAGTGGGCTTCAAGCTCTCGCCCGTGCTGTGGCGCAAGGTGAAACCGGCTCTGTCGGCAGGTCGCGTGCAGAGCGTTGCCGTGAGACTGATTGTGGAAAGGGAAAGAGAAATACAGGGGTTTGCCAGCGAACCTTATTACCGTGTGAATGCCATTTTTGGCGTATGCACAGCAGACGGGTCGATGGCTGAAGTGAAGGCCGAACTGGACAAGCGTTTCTCCACCCACGACGAGGTGAAGGCGTTTTTGGACAAATGCAAGAAAGCCAACTTCACCATCAGCAGCGTGACCAAAAAACCGCTCAAGCGCACGCCTGCACCGCCATTCACCACCTCGACCCTGCAACAAGAGGCTGCCCGCAAACTGGGATTCACCGTGTCGCAGACCATGATGGTGGCCCAACACTTGTATGAAAACGGACGCATCACCTATATGCGTACCGACTCGGTGAACCTCTCCTCGCTGTGCATCAACTCGTGCAAGGAGGAAATCGCACAGCTCTGGGGCGAGCAGTACAGCAAGCCTCGCCAATTCCACACCAATGCCAAGGGCGCACAGGAGGCACACGAGGCCATACGACCCACCTACATGAACGTGACCGAAATTGAGGGCACACAACAGGAGAAACGCCTCTACGAACTGATATGGAAACGCACTGCCGCCAGTCAGATGGCTGATGCCCAGATAGAGAAGACCACGGTGAACATCGGCATCGACACGGCCACAGAGCAGTTTGTGGCTAACGGTGAGGTGATCAAGTTTGACGGCTTCCTGAAGGTGTATCGCGAGTCGGCCGACGACGACGACAACAACCAGGACGAACAGTTGCACACGCTGCCCGCCATGCACGAAGGACAGCCGCTGCAAAGGCGCGAAGTGACCGCCACGCAACGGTTCAGCCAAGGGCCGGTGAGATACACCGAGGCCAGCTTGGTGCACAAACTCGAAGAACTGGGCATCGGACGCCCCTCGACCTACGCCCCCACCATCAGCACCATACAGCAGAGGGAATATGTGCAGAAAGGCGACAAGAAGGGCGAGGAGCGCAGATATACCATCGATGTGCTGAGAGGCAACATCGTGACCGAAAAGACCAAGACCGAAATCGTGGGCAACGAAAAGGGCAAGTTGATACCCACAGACATCGGCACCGTGGTGAACGACTTCCTGCTGAAATACTTCCCCGCCATTCTCGACTATAACTTCACCGCCAAGGTGGAACAGCAGTTTGACACCATCGCCGAAGGCAAGGCGCAATGGACACAGATGCTGAAACAATTCTACAAGGATTTTGAACCTACGGTGCAGAAGACCATGAACACCCGTGAGGAACACAAGGCGGGCGAGCGCGAACTGGGCATCGACCCACAAAGCCAGAAGCCGGTGTTCGTGAAGATAGGACGGTTTGGACCGGTGATCCAAATCGGCAGGGCCGAAGACAGCGAGAAGCCCCGATTTGCACAGTTGCCCACCGACAAGAGCATGGAGAGCATCACGCTCGAAGAGGCGCTCGAACTGTTCAAGCTGCCGCGCACCGTGGGCGAATTTGAGGGAATGCCCGTGGTGATCGGCGCAGGACGCTTCGGACCATACATCATGCACAACAAGAAATATGTGTCGCTGCCCAAGACTGAAGACCCGATGACCATCTCGCTCGGCACCGCCGTGGCGCTGATAGAGCAGAAAAGGCAGCAGGAGACTCAACGACACCTGAAGACATTCGACGAAGAGCCCCTGTTAGAGGTGATGAACGGAAGGTATGGCCCGTATTTAGCTTACGACGGCAAAAACTATCGCCTGCCCAAGAACCTGCACGAGAAAGCGGCCGACCTGACGCTGCAGGAGTGCATGGACATCATCAACGCACCGGCGAAAAAGAAATGACATCGACACCATGAGGAGAATCATCATCATCGGCTACATGGGCGCAGGAAAGACCACCGTGGGCAAGGCGCTGGCCAAGACGCTCGGCATGCCGTTCTACGACCTTGACTGGTACATCGAAGGCCGCATGCGCAAGACAGTGCCGCAAATCTTTGCCGAAAGGGGCGAGGAGGGATTCAGAAAGATAGAACAGTACATGCTGCACGAAGTGGCCGAATTTGAGGATGTCGTCGTCAGCTGCGGCGGCGGCACTCCATGCTTCTTCGACAACATGGACTACATGAACGCCCAAGGCGAAACGGTGTATCTGAAAGCCGCACCCGATGTGCTCTACGCCCACCTGAAAATGGGCAAGGTGGAGCGGCCGCTGCTCAAGAACAAATCGCCCGAAGAGGTGCAGACATTCATCGTGGAGCAGCTCTCGCTGCGCGAACAATATTACAACAAGGCCAAGCACACCCTCGACGTGTCGCTGCTCGACAACTATGAGAAGATAAAAATCTCCGTGGCCAAGCTGCGGGAAATGTTGAACATATAAAGGTGGAACATGAACAACAGCCACCATCAAAGAAATTAACCAAAAATACTGCTAAAACCAAAACAGCCCTGATGAAAAAATGGACTATTGAAGACTCGAAGGAGCTTTACAACATGGGAGGATGGGGAACATCCTACTTCGGCATCAACACGCAAGGTGACGTGTATGTCACCCCATGCAAAGACAACACACAAATCGACTTGCATGACGTGATCGACGAACTGGCACTGCGCGACATCACACCGCCCGTGCTGCTGAGATTTCCTGACATCCTCGACAACCGTATCGAAAAGACATGGAGTTGTTTCAAAAAGGCATCGGATGCCTACGGATTTCAAGGTGAAAACTTTATCATCTATCCCATCAAGGTGAACCAGATGCAGCCTGTGGTGGAAGAAATCATCAGTCACGGCCGCAAGTTCAACCTCGGACTGGAGGCAGGAAGCAAGCCCGAACTGCATGCGGTCATCGCCGTGCAATGCCAGAGCGACTCGCTCATCATCTGCAACGGCTACAAAGACCAGAGCTACATCGAACTGGCCCTGCTGGCACAGAAGATGGGCAAGCGCATCTTTATCGTGGTGGAAAAACTGAACGAAATCGACATCATTGCCAAGGCCGCCAAAAAACTGAATGTCCAACCCAACCTGGGCATCAGAATCAAACTGGCCTCGTCGGGAAGCGGCAAATGGGAAGAGAGCGGTGGCGACGCCAGCAAGTTTGGACTCACCAGTTCGGAACTGCTCCAGGCGCTCGAAATGCTGGAGAAGAAAGGCATGAAAGACTGCCTCAAGCTGATACATTTCCACATTGGCAGCCAAATCACCAAGATACGCCGCATACAGACTGCACTCAAGGAGGCTTCGCAATTCTATATACAGCTGCACAAAATGGGCATCGACGTGCGCTTTGTCGATTGCGGCGGTGGTCTGGGCGTCGATTATGACGGCACACGCTCGCCCCACAGCGAGAGCAGCGTCAACTATTCTATTCAGGAGTATGTGAACGACTGTATCTATACCTTTGTAGAGGCTGCCAACCGCAACGGCATTGCTCACCCCAACATCATCACCGAGAGCGGACGCTCGCTGTCTGCACACCACTCTGTGCTGGTCATCGACGTGCTCGAAACCGCCTCACTGCCCGAGATGGACGAGTCGTATGAGCCTACAGAAGAGTCGCACCCCTTGGTGAAAGACCTGTATGAGATATGGGACAAGCTCAATCCGCGCACCATGCTCGAAGACTGGCACGACGCCGAACAGATACGCGAAGAGGCGCTCGACCTGTTCAGTCATGGCATTGTCGATCTCAAGACCCGTGCCGAGATTGAACGGATGTACTGGAGTGTGTGCCGCGAAATCAATTCGCTCTCGAAGAGTCAGAAGCATGCCCCGGAAGAACTCAAGCAACTCGACAAAACATTGGCCGACAAGTATTTCTGCAACTTCTCGCTCTTCCAGTCGCTGCCCGACGCCTGGGCCATCGACCAGCTGTTTCCCATCGTTCCGCTGCAGCGGCTCAACGAGCGGCCAACCCGCAGCGCCACACTGCAAGACATCACCTGCGACAGCGACGGCAAGATAGCCAACTTTGTGACCAACCGCAACATCTCGCACATCCTGCCCGTGCACGCCCTGCGCAAAAACGAGCCTTATTATCTCGGCGTGTTCCTGGTGGGCGCATACCAGGAAATCCTGGGCGACATGCACAACCTGTTCGGCGACACCAACGCTGCCCACATCACCGTGAAAGACGGGCAATACCACATCGACCAGATCATCGACGGCGAAACGGTGGAAGAAGTGCTCGACTATGTGCAGTACAACCCCAAGAAACTGGTGCGACAACTGGAAATATGGGTCACCAAGAGCGTCAAGCAAGGAAAAATTTCGCTTGAAGAGGGCAAGGAATTCCTTTCCAACTACCGCTCAGGGCTCTATGGATACACCTATCTGGAATAAACACTACATCGCCGTCTGCTCTTCTTTTTCAAAGGCAGGCGGCTTTTTTTTGAAAAAAAGAACGCCTAAAAAGGCGAAAAATAGCAAAATAGAGCATTTGGTTTGAGTTTCAAGTGGTTGTGGCAGTCGTTGGCTTTAGTTGGCAGTGACAAGGAAATGAGGAAAAAGCAGATTAGAGAAATAGAAACGCTTTCAAATCATTACCCAATGGAAACGCCCTAATAAGCATTTTTAACGGTGGCGGTTCAATCTTCTCCATTCTGCGTAAGTTTTGGTTTTGCCATGCAACTCTCATAGTTTAATTTTGCACCGAACAAAAAAGTAAGAATTATGAGATGCACTTTCAAGACAGTCTTCTATGTAAATGGAAGCAAGGAGAGAAACGGAATTGTTTCTATCATGGGACGTGTGACAATCAACGGAACTATCGCACAGTTCAGTTGCAAGCAGAGCGTTACCAAGGCTATCTGGGATGCCAAGGGCAACAGAGCCATAGGCAAGAGTAAGGAAGCCAAGGAGGTGAATTTTGCGCTTGACAACATCAAGGCTCAAATCGCCAAGCATTACCAACGACTTTCCGACCGTGAGGCGTTCGTTACCGCTGAAATGGTGAGAAACGCCTATCAAGGCATAGGCACCGAATACGAGACCTTGCTCAGAGCTTTCGACAAGGAGAACGCAGCCTTTGCCAAGCGTGTAGGCAAGGACAGGGCCAAGAACACTTACAACAAGTATCTTGTGGTGAGAAAGTACGTTGCTGAGTTCATCAAGTATCAGTACAAGCGCAGCGATATGTCCATGAATGAGCTTACCGAGGAGTTTATCCGTGACTATTGCCTTTACTTGAAAAATGTGGTAGGGCTTGCGCAGTCCTCCATTTGGATTTACTCCATACCTCTGAAACATATCGTCACGGCGGCACACTACAACGGCAAGATACCGAGAAATCCGTTTGCCATGTACCACGTTGATCCAGACCACAAGGAACGTGAGTTCTTGACCTTGGACGAGTTTACCGCCATGACTGAGATAAAGTTGGAAGACCCCAACATGGCATTTGCGAGAGACCTTTTTATCTTTGGCAGTTGGACAGGTATAGCTTTCATCGACATCAAGAACTTGACGGAAGATAACATCAGCATGGTAAACGGTGCTCCTTGGATAGTGTCCAAACGTCAGAAGACAGGCGTACCGTTCCAAATCAAGCTGATGGATATTC
>SFEK01000010.1 GCA_004557285.1 Bacteroidales bacterium
ATGATATATTCAAGGACTCATATATAAAATATGCCACTCTGCACGTACCTTCTTCAGCAATCTCTTATTATCAAACAACCGAACCCTGGAGCGGATTTGGAACAATTAAGGCACTTGAAGGCAATGAAAAGAAATGTGAAACTCCTACAATATCATTTGTTGATGGAAAACTGACATTCTCATGTGCAACAGAAGGAGTTGAATATGCAAGTGAAGTGACTTGTTCAGATGTTAATAATTATTATAGTAACGAGATTGTTCTCGCTGCCTGCTACGACATCACAGTTACTGCAACGAAAACAGGTTATTTCAACTCCGACGTTGCCACCGCCAAACTCTATTGGCTGACATCCTCAGGCTCTCTTGAAGGTGACGGCATCAACAACGTCTCAATGCGTGGCATCGCCATTCAGTCAGCCGGTGGTTTCATCAACATCTCCGGCCTCGACAACAACGAGACAGTCAGCTTCTATGGCATCGACGGCATGTCCCTCGGCTCCGCCACCGCCATCAACGGCACAACATCCTTCGCTGCACAATCCGGCTCTGTCGTAGTCGCCAAGATTGGCAAGGAAAGTATAAAAATCGCAGTGAAATAACATCCGCATAGATACCCATCCGCTGTAGGGTCTTTACTTTATGTAAGACCGCCCCACCGCAGGGCAACCTCAATGGGAAAATCCCAATGATATTCAATGAATATTTTCAAGTATAGCCTCTGGGGTGAATCTTGCTCAAAGAAGCGGATGCCATGAAGGGATGGTATGGGCTTATAAAAATGGGCGTATCCTGATGTTTGTCAGAACACGCCCTAAATGATATCAGCAATTTTCTTACGGCATCATTTGGCCAAGGTCTCCGCAACGAATGCTTTCAGCTCGTCGCCACGCAGACCAGCCTTGAGGATTTTGCCCTCGCTGTCGACGATGACGGTAAAGGGGATTCCCCTCACGCCATATTTCACGGCGGCGGCATTGTCCCAGCCCTGCAGGTCGGACACCTGTGGCCAGATGATGCCCAGCTGTTTGGTGGCGTCGGTCCACTGCTGTCTGTCTTCGTCGAGCGACACGCCGAGGATGCCCAGTCCCTTGTCGTGGTATTGGCCGTAGAGTTCTACCAGCACGGGCATCTCGTTACGGCACGGACCACACCAGCTGGCCCAGAAATCGACGATGGTGATGCGGCTCTTGGCGAAGACCTGTTTCACATCCACCATGTTGCCATCCATGTCGGCCATGGTGAAACTGATGACCGAAGGGTCGTCGGCCGTGGTCTCGGCAACGGGTGCCGGCTGTTGTTGAGATGCGTTGTTGCAGGCTTTCTTTTTGCAGCAGCCTGTGAGGCCGACCGTTGCCGCCAAGGCAAGTGTCAGCAGGGTGTAGGCGGTTTTCATGTTCAATGATGCTTATACCAGGTATTGCGAACTGATGCTCTCGTTGTCAACCACGCGGCGGATGGTTTCGGCAAACATATCAGCCACAGAGAGCTGCTTCACCTTGGCACAGCGGTTGGAGTAGGGGATGGAGTCGGTGAAGACAATCTCCTCGAGGGCAGAGTTCTGCACACGCTCGCTGGCAGGACCGCTCATCACGCAGTGGGATGCACAGGCCCTGACGCTCTTGGCACCCGCCTGCTTCATGATGTCGGCAGCCTTGGAGATGGTGCCTGCGGTATCAACCATGTCGTCGATGATGATGACGTTCTTGTCTTTCACATCGCCGATGATCTGCATGCTCTCCACCACGTTGGCCCTTGCGCGGGTCTTGTTGCAGAGCACGAGCGGGCAGCCCAGGTATTTGGCGTAGGTGTTGGCGCGCTTGCTGCCGCCCACGTCGGGAGATGCGATGACCATGTCTTCGAGCTTGAGACTTTGCAGATAGGGCAGGATGACGCCCGAGGCATACAGGTGGTCAACGGGTACATCGAAGAAGCCCTGTATCTGGTCGGCATGAAGGTCCATGGTAATCAGGCGGTCAATGCCTGCCACGCTCAACAGGTCGGCCACCAGTTTGGCACCGATGCTCACACGGGGTTTGTCCTTGCGGTCCTGGCGTGCCCAGCCGAAGTAGGGCACCACGGCATTGATGGATTTGGCCGATGCGCGCTTGGCGGCGTCAATCATGAGCAGCAGTTCCATGAGGTTGTCAGAATTGGGGAACGTGCTCTGCACGAGGAACACGTCGCGTCCGCGGATAGACTCCTCGTAGGACACGGCAAACTCTCCATCGGAGAATTTCGTGATGAGAAGGTTGCCTAATGGGCAGCCCAGACTTTGGCAGATTTTCTCTGCCAGATACCTGGTGTTGGTTCCAGAGAACACCATGAATGAATTCTTTTCTATCATTTGTTTTCTATGTAAGTTATGGTTTTGTTTTGCCTATAGTTTAATGATGTGCCTAAAGTGTCAGGCGTTGGCCACGTTGCGCAGGCGGTCGAAGTGGCCGAGGAGTTCCTTGAAGTCGAGCTGGCTGTGGATGTTGAACTTGCTCCACAGGTCGTGGCACACCACCACGCCGCCGAATCCCAGTTCCTTGGCTCGCCGTATGGTGTCGATGTTGATGCCACCCTTGGCATACACATGCTTGTCGATGATGCCCTTGGCCGCAGCCTGCTCGATGAGCGACTGACGGTCGGGGTTGTCGTCGTTGAACACACGGTCGAGCAACACATATTCGGCCTTCTTCTTCAGAGGAGCTATGTGGTTGATGTCGTAGCACTCGCGGCTGAACTTGCCCTTGTATCGGTCGGGCATCCCGGCCATGGGGTCTTCGATATGGATGCCCCCCAGTCCATATTCAGCCTTCAGATAATAATTGTCGTGCACCACGATGCGTTTATACACATCGTCGGACATCAGCGACAGCAATCTTTCAGAATATATGGGCGAGGCATCCGGCTTGTGCAGATGGAGCCTTTCCATTCCCTCCTCAAACAGCAGCGTGAGGATTTTGTCTTCTTCAACGAAGAACATCGGTTGGGTCATTATAACGAGTTTCATCGTCTTCTAAAGTTTTTCAGATGCAAATGTATAAAAAAAAAGCCAACCCACCAATGTTCATCCGATAAATGTGACGATTTTATGAAAAATCCCCCTTTTTCGCCCCGTGAATGGGCCATTCACCCTGCCAGAACTATTATTTTATGTTATTTTGCTATATTTTTTGTGATTTTGGATGCTGCTTTGAAAAATTATGTTTACATTTGTACGTTATAACATATAAACCGAATTTAATATAAAAACAATTCAACTATACTAACTAATAACACAATATGGACAAATCAATGAGTATTCCCCAGCTTCGACTGAAGAGTGAGGAAATCAGGAAACGATTGATGGAGGTGGTCTATAAAGCCAAGGCCGGTCATATCGGCGGCGACCTGTCTTCATTGAATGTGCTAACTGCGCTCTATATGCGGGTGATGAACGTGGATGCAGCCAATCCCAAGATGGAAGGCAGAGACCGGTTCATCATGAGCAAGGGCCACTGTGTGGAAGCCCTCTACTGTGTGCTCGAGGCCAAGGGCTTCATCACCAAGGAACTGGTAGATACCTATGGCGACTACCTCTCGGTGCTGGCGGGACACCCCACCATCGAGGTGCCGGGCATCGAATTCAACAGCGGTGCGCTGGGACATGGCCTCTCCATCGGCGTGGGCTGTGCCATTGCCGCCAAGATGGACAAGAAACCTTTCCGCACCTATGTGCTCATGGGCGACGGCGAGCAGGGCGAAGGCTCTATATACGAGGCTGCCATGGCAGGAAGCAACTATAAGCTGGACAACCTGGTGGCCATGATCGACCGCAACGGACTGCAGATCAGCGACACCACTGAAAACGTGATGAAGCTCGACTCCATCAACGAGCGCTGGACTGCCTTCGGATGGGATGTGCACGAAGTTGACGGCAACGACATGGAAGCCATCGTCAACTGTCTGGAAAACATCGACTACAGCAACGGCAAGCCCCATCTCGTGGTGCTGCACACCACCAAGGGATTCCATGTGTCTTACATGGAAAATGTGCTCAAATGGCACCACGGCGTGCCATCGGCCGATGAATATGAACAGGCCATCACTGAGATAAGCAACCGCATTGAAGAACTTAAAAAGGAATGTTGACCATGGAAATCAAAAGTGTAGCTTGCCGCAAGAGTTTCACCGACACCATGCTGGAACTCGGCAAAATGGATAAGGATATTGTAGCTGTCACCACCGACGCACGCGGTTCGGTGACTCTGACCGACTTTGCCAAACAACTGCCCGAGCAGTTTGTGGAATGTGGCATCGCCGAACAGGATGCGGTGGGCATTTCGGCCGGACTGGCCTCGTGTGGCAAAAAAGTGTTCGTGTGCGGACCTGCCTGCTTCTATGTGGCACGCAGCCTTGAACAGGTGAAGGTTGATGTGGCCTACTCCAACCAGCCCGTCAAGATATTGGGCGTGAGCGGCGGTGTGGCCTATGGCGCACTGGGTGCCACTCACCACAGTCTGCACGACATTGCCGTGCTGCGCACCTTCCCCGGAATGCAGGTGGTGTTGCCCTGCGACGCCCGCCAGACCCGCAAACTGGTGAAGCAGCTGGTGGATTATCCTCATCCCGTGTATGTGAGGGTGGGACGCAATGCCGTGCCCGACGTGTATGAGAACGACGACTTTGAATTTGAAATAGGCAAGTCGGTACAGTTGCAGGATGGCAACGACCTGACCATCATCGCCACCGGCGAGACCGTGTATCATGCCCTGCAGGCCGGCAAGCGTCTGGCCGCCGAAGGCATCAGCACACGCGTCATCGACATGCACACGCTGAAACCTGCCGACACCGATGCCATCGTGCGTGCAGCACGTGAGACCGGACGCATACTCACCGTGGAGGAACACAGCATGTACGGCGGTCTGGGTGCCATCGTGGCCGAAACCGTGTGCAGCCAGTGCCCCGTGCCCGTGCGCATATTAGGCATACCCGACGAGAACGCCATACACGGCAAACCCCTGGAGATATTCCACTACTACAAGCTCGATGCCGACGGTATCTACGAGACGGCCAGGGAAATGCTGAAATAACCATCCAAAAATACCTGCGAACATGAATTATATCATAGCAGTTGACCAGAGCACGTCGGCCACCAAGGCCATTCTCTTCAATGAGCGATGCCAGCTGATTGGCCGCAAGAATGTGGACCACCAGCAATACTATCCGCAGCCTGGATGGGTGGAGCACGACGCCGACGAAATATACCGCAACACCGTGAAGGCCATTCACGAGGTGATGCAGATGCTCAAAGGGCAGGAGGCTTCCTGCTCGATGGCCATCACCAACCAGCGTGAGACAGTGGTGGTGTGGAACCGCATGACGGGCAAGCCCGTGTATCACGCCATTGTGTGGCAATGCCAGCGTGGCGCCGACATCTGCAACGATTTGCGCAGCCGTGGCTATACCGACATGATCAGGGAGAAGAGCGGACTGCTCATCGACCCCTATTTTGCCGCCAGCGGAGTGAAATGGATTCTCGACAATGTGGAGGGTGCACGTGAGGCCGCCGACAGGGGCGAGCTGCTCATGGGTACCATCGACACCTGGCTGATATGGAAACTCACGGGCGGAAAGCAGTTTGTGACCGACTATACCAATGCCTCGCGTACCTTATTATTTAATATACATACGCTGGACTGGGACGACGAACTGCTGAATCTCTTCGATATTCCGCGAAGCATGATGCCCAAACCGTTGCCCTGCGATGCCAACTTTGGCGAGACCACGGTCGAAGGACTCTTCAAAAAACCGATTACCATTGCCGGTGTACTGGGCGATTCGCACGGGGCACTGGCCGGACAGATGTGCTTCGAGGCCGGTATGGGCAAGGCTACCTACGGCACTGGCTCGTCGGTGATGGTGAACATCGGTGATGAACCTGTACTGGCACCCGAGGGTCTGGTCACATCGGTGGGCTTTGCCGCATGCGGCAAGGTGTTCTATGCCTACGAGGGCAACATTCACTGCACCGGTGCCACCATCAAATGGATGGCCGACAAACTGAGACTCATCAAGAGTCCTGCAGAAATCGAAGCCCTGGCACTCAGCGTGCCCGACAACGGCGGCGTGTATCTCGTGCCCGCATTTGCCGGACTGGGTGCGCCATGGTGGAACTCTCAGGCCAAGGCAATGATCTGCGGCATGACACTGGCCACGGAGAAAGGACATGTGTGCCGCGCCGCACTCGAAGCCATTGCCTATCAGGTGAAAGACCTCATTGACCTGATGACACGACAGGCAGGTGTGGCCCTGAAAGAACTGCGTGTGGACGGCGGACCAACAAAGAACAAACTGCTCATGCAGTTTCAGGCCGACATGCTCAATGCCTGCATCAACCGGTCTGACGTGGAGGAGGCCTCGGCCATGGGTGCCGTGGTGATGAACCTGCTTGCACGAGGCGTGTGTGGTTCGCTGGAAGAAATCGCCGCCCTGCGCACATCAGACAACCGGGTGCTGCCCCACATGAACGACGATGACCGCCAGAGGCTGTATGCCGGATGGGTGGAAGCCGTGAAAAACGTAAACAAGTAAAAAAACATTAACCGATAAATATATGAACAAACAAGCTAAAGCGGGAAAGGAAACCTTTGGACTGATCATCGGTACCCGCGCATATTTCAATTCAGAACTGGCCATCGACGTGCGCAGCACCTTACTTGCCAAACTCGACGAGGCAGGATATGGCTATGTGATACTCGACGAATGTGACACTCCCACCGGTGGGTCGATGGAAACCCTGGAAGACGGCAAGAAATGTGCCGCCCTCTTCCGCAAGCACAGAGACGAGATTGACGGCATCATCGTGTCGTTGCCCAACTTCGGCTTCGAAATCGGCATCATCAATGCCATCAGTCGTGCCGAACTGCATGTGCCTGTACTGGTGCAGGCCTGCGACGACCAGAACGACAAGGTTGATCTGGACAGCCGCCGCGATGCCTTCTGTGGCAAGATTTCGGTGTGCAACAACCTCTATCAATATGGCATTCCGTTCACCGACACCACATTGCACACTTATTCCATCCACAGCGACCTGCTGATGAAAGACATCAACAAGTTTGCTGCCGTGTGCCGCGTGGTCAGAAAACTCACCCATGCCCGCATCGGACAGATTGGTACACGCCCCTTGGGCTTCAACACCTGCCGTGCCAGCGAGAAAATCATGCAGGCCAGTGGCATCACCGCGGTGCCTGTTGACCTGAGCGAGATTCTGGCCAATGCCCGACGCATTGACAATGAGGCTGCCGCACTTAAAGCAAAGGTTGAAGAAATAAGCCATTATGCCAAGGTGCCAGAGGCTTACCGCGAGAAACTTGCCCTGCAGGCCAAGTTTGGTGTGGCCGTGGAAGAGTGGATCAAGGCCAACGAGGTGGATGCCGCTGCCATTCAGTGTTGGGACTCGCTGGAGCAGAACTATGGTTGCGCAGCTTGCGTCACCATGAGTATGCTGGGCGAGCAGCTCATCCCCTGCGCCTGCGAGGCCGACCTGGCAGGAGCCGTGTCGATGTATGCCCTGCGCCTGGCTGCAGGACGCCCCGCCGCACTGCTCGACTGGAACAACAACTTTGCCGAAGACCGTGACAAATGCGTGTGCACACACTGCGGAAACTTCCCCAAGAGTTTCGTGCAGAACGATCTCAAGTTAGGTCCGCTCGGCGTGCTCGGACGCACACTGGGCAAGGTGAACACCTTTGGTGCCGTGTATGGCAAATGCACGGAGGGCGACTTCACCTTCTTCCGCATCTCTACCGACGACAACATGGGCTGCATCAAGAGCTACCTCGGCAAGGGACGCATGACCAACGACCCATACGGCATGGACGGATGCATCGCCGTGACTCAGGTGGACAACCTCCAGACACTGATGAAATACATCTGCAAGAACGGATTTGAACATCATGTGGCCATGGTGCGCACAGACGTCGTTGACGTGCTCGAAGAGGCTATCGACAGCTACCTGGGATGGGATCTGTATGTACATGAATAAGCTTGATTATCAACTCTTTAATTATAAACATTTAAAAACAAAAATCAATCATTATGTTTGAAGGACAGCCAAAAGGGCTTTATGCGTTGGCACTCGCCAATACGGGTGAACGCTTCGGTTATTACACCATGCTTGCAATATTCACACTGTTCTTGCAGGCTAAATTCGGCTTTACAGCCACTGTGACTTCTAATATCTTTGCCGGATTCCTGGCGCTGGTCTATTTCCTCCCCGTGGTGGGTGGTATCCTGGCCGACAAGTTCGGATTCGGCAAGATGGTGACTTCGGGTATCGTGGTGATGTTCCTGGGTTATGTATGCCTGGCCATCCCCACCGGAAACAATGCCGTGGGCATCGCAGCCATGATCGGTTCGTTGTTCCTCATCGCACTGGGCACCGGCCTGTTCAAGGGCAACCTGCAGGTGATGGTGGGCAACCTCTACGACGACCCCAAGTATTCGGCCAAGCGCGACACCGCGTTCTCCATTTTCTACATGGCCATCAACGTGGGCGCATTGTTTGCACCTACAGCCGCCGAGAAAATCACCACATGGTACATGGGCAAATCGGGGCTCACTTACAACGGTGACATTCCCGCCCTTGCCCACCAGTATCTTGACGGTTCGCTCACAGGCGATGCCCTGAGCAAGTTCACTGACCTGGCCGCCCAGCAGGGTGCAGCCACCGATGCTGCTTCGCTCACCGCATTTGCCAACGACTACATCACTTGTCTGGCCACCTCATACCACTGGGGATTTGCCGTGGCTTGTGTGTCGCTCATCATCTCCATGCTGATTTACGTGTTTGGTCGCAAGACATTCAAGCATGCCGACGTGAACGTGAAGCAGGCTGCCAACGATGACAACAAGGCCGCTGTGGCAGAGCTTTCGCCCGAAGAGACCAAATCTCGCATTGTAGCTCTCTGCCTGGTGTTTGCCGTGGTCATCTTCTTCTGGATGGCGTTCCACCAGAACGGTCTCACCCTGACGTTCTTTGCGCGTGACTACACCGCAGCTTCTGCCGAAGGACTGAACCGCATTGGTTTCGACGTGTGGAACCTTGTGCTCATCGCCATCGCTGTGTATGGCTTGTTTGCCATCTTCCAGTCAGAGAAGTCGAAGGGCAAGACCATTGCCACCGTGGTGACTGTAGCTGCACTGGTGTTACTCTACCTCAACTATCAGAGCATGGGCGAAACCCCCGTTGAGATCCTGCCCCAGAAGTTCCAGCAGTTCAACCCCTTCTTTGTGGTTGCCCTTACTCCTGTATCAATGGCCGTGTTCGGCGCATTGGCCAAGAGCGGCAAGGAACCTTCGGCTCCACGCAAGATAGGCATCGGTATGTTCATAGCTGCCGTGGGCTTCTCCATCATGGCCATCGGCTCGCTGGGCTTGCCTACACCCAATGAACTCTCTACAGCTACCGGCGACTACCGTGTGACACCTAACCTGCTCATCAGCACCTACCTTGTGTTGACATTTGCAGAGCTCTTCCTCTCGCCCATGGGCATCTCGTTCGTGTCGAAGGTTGCTCCTCCCAAGTACAAGGGTCTGATGATGGGTGGATGGTTTGCAGCAACAGCTGTGGGCAACTATCTCGTTTCCATCATCGGTATGTTGTGGGGCGGTCTGCCACTGTATGTGCTGTGGTGTATCCTCATCGCATTGTGCCTGCTCTCAGCCGTATTCATCTTCTCTATCATGAAGCGTCTCGAGAAAGTGTGCTGATCCCGACACTGACATCATGCTCTCCTTGTCTGCAAGCCTCTTAAGGGAGCATGAACAATAAACGCATCCCCGTTTCCACTTGTCTGGAAACGGGGATTTTTCGTTACAACACACTATTATTCCACATTTTTCAAGCAAATGCTTGGTAGATTGGCTCATTCGTTGTAAATTTGCATTTTAAACAACGGGAATGAAATCATCATAATGAATAAACGAAAAACAAAGTAAAAATGAAAAGAATGGTTTTGGGTGTCCTGTCGCTGCTGCTTGCCAGTGCGACATCATTTGCACAAGAAAAGGTTGACACCACATGGCAGACAACGATAATGGACAACTGGTTTGTGCAGATGGGCGTGGACATGACCCTGCAGAAGCCCTACGGCTATCCGGCCAAGGATATGCTGAAAGACGGACGCTCTATAGGCGTGGACGTGGCTGTGGGCAAATGGCTGACACGAGAGATTGGCGGACGACTGAAGGTGAACTGGGAAAACGGCATCATCGACAGTGAGACGAAATGGCTTGCACCGTTCAACCAGCCGGGCAAGAACCACGACAAGGGTGGCTATGTGACAGTGGCGGGCGACATTCTGCTTGACCTGCACAACATCATCGGCGACTACCGCCCCGACCGGGTGTGGAATGCAGAACTGTTTTTCCGTGCCGGTGGAGTGTATAACTTTGGTTGTGAAAAGGGCTCACCCCTGATTGGCATGGGATGGGGCAACAGGTTCCGTCTGTCAGACCGCTGGGGATTGTATGCCGATGTGGCCTACAACGGTGTTTCGAGCGGATTCTCGATGGATCCCAGCACGGCCACTGGAACAGGCTCGGGCAGCAACATGTTTTTCACCTTTGATGTGGGTGTGACCTATAACCTGGGTGGCGACAAACACCGGGGCTTCGGCGACGACGTGAGGGTGAACAGCATCAAAGACAAGAGTTTCTGGAAAAACTGGTTCTTGCAGTTTGGTGCCGACATGACATTGTACAACCCCTGTGAAAAGAGTTTCAAGGATGTGTTCCCCGATGGCACCTCCATGGGTGTTGACGTGGCTGTGGGCAAATGGTTCTCGCCCGAGGTGGGTCTGCGCGGCAAGGTGAATGTGGAAAACGCCATCATTGAGAACAAGAACCTGAAGTGGCTGCCCTACGACACCGAGAAACATTCGAGCTGCTACGACGGTGGCGGATGCGTGATGGCTTACCTCGACCTGCTGCTCAGTGCCAAGCACATCTTCTTCGGCCATCTGCCCGACGACAAATGGGACATGTATGCCTTTGGCCGTATGGGACTGGGCAAAAACTGGTCGATCGACTCGCTTTCTCCAGTGGTAGGTGCTGGTGTGGGATGCACCTATCGCCTGAACGACAAATGGAGCATATATGCCGATACTGCATACCAGGGCATCACCAGCGAATTTTTCAAAGGCGTATCGTGGTCGGGTGCAACTGGCACCGGATTCAACGGCATCTGGGATTTCAACATCGGCGTACAGTTAGACCTATAATACTAAATGAAAAATAACATGAACACAGAAGCTAATGACAAGACAGCATTATATCCCATGCTGTTTGAACCCAACCTGCACACCGTGGTATGGGGAGGACAAAGACTGCGTCCCTATAAAGGGCTGCCGGCCAACGACGAACCAATAGGCGAGTCGTGGGAGGTGAGTGCAGTGCCCTCGAGCGTGAGTGTGGTGAGCAACGGTGCCTGCAAGGGAATGTTGCTCACGGATGTCATCGCCATGAACCCCGAAGGCATTCTCGGCGAACAGGTGGCAAGGAAATACGACAACAAACTGCCCTTGCTGGTGAAATTCATCGACGCCAAGAAAGACTTGTCGATACAGGTGCATCCCAACGACGAAATGGCCAAGAGGGTGCACAACAAGTCGGGAAAGACTGAAATGTGGTATGTGATTGATGCCGAGCCGGGCAGTTGCCTGTATGCTGGTTTCAAGGAACACATATCACCCTATGAATACCGCAAGCGGATAGAAGACGGATCGATAGAAGAGGTGCTGGCCAGGCATGAGGTGAAGACTGGCGACGTGTTCTTCATCCCTGCAGGCAGGGTGCATGCCATCTGTGGTGGCATATTGCTTGCCGAAGTGCAGCAGTCGAGCGATGTCACCTACAGGATATTCGACTACAACCGACCGGGCATGGACGGCAAGCCTCGTGAACTGCATACAGAACTGGCCGCCGAGGCTCTCGACTATGAGGTGCAGGAGGAATACCGCACCATATATGCCGACGACGACAACAGCGCCAACCACGTTGTGGACTCGCTCTTCTTCAGCGTGAAGGTGACCAACATGACGCGTACCTTTCACCGCAATCTGGTGAAATATGACAGTTTTATCATCACCGTGTGCATCTCAGGCGACTGCCGCATCCGCATGCGTAACACAGGGGAGGAGTTTGTGCTGAAAGAGGGAAACAGCTGCCTGATACCGGCGGCAATTGCCGACTACGACGTCACACCAATCAATGGCACCACACAGGTGCTTGATGCCTTTCTGGACAACAAAGACCGCAGCATAAGCAAGAAGGTGACACGCTTCTTGCACATTTCAAAGAAGTGATGATAACCGCTGTAAGAAAAAAATTGCAAAAAAGCACTCTAAAGTTTTCTTGGAGTGCTTTCTTTTTTGTAATTTTGCAATTGATTTGAAAAAAAGCGGTGTTCGCACACAAATTACCGCTAACAACGGATATGGACAAGAAAGAAAACAGAAAGATATATATAAGGTGAAAAATTGTGTACAGGAATGACAAAGTATAACATCAAATTAAACGGAGATAAAAAGGAGGCAGCCTACTGCTCATTGGTGAACGAGGAGCGAAGGGCCGCATTGAAGGCGGAAATTGTCAATACGCTGAAACGTAAGAAGAAATACAAGGACAAGAACTATTCGGCACGACAGTTGGCCAAAGACCTTGAGACAAACACGCGGTACATCTCTGCTGTCATCAACGTGTGTTTTGGCATGAACTACACCTCGCTGGTGAACAAATACCGCATCAACGAAGCGGTGCAGGTGATGAAAGACCAGAGATACGACGCGTTAAGCATGGAGGACATCAGTGACTGGGTGGGATTTTCAAACCGCCAGTCGTTTTATGCGGCCTTCTTCAAATTCATGGGCATGCCCCCGAAACAATACAAGCAGGAGGTTCTGCGAAAATAATGGAGATAATGGAAACAGATTTTTGCTTTAATACCGGAGAACGGTTTGCGGATGTGGCGCTGTTGCGCTATCGTCTTGACGGATTCGAAAAACTGTCATTTAGACAAAAACGCTTAGTGTATTGTCTTGCCAAGGCTACACTGTATGGTCGGGATATCACTTTCGACCAGTTTGGTGCCTACAACCTGAAAATACGCAAGACACTGGAAGCCATCTATACCACCGAAGGCATCGACCATGAGACGGACGACTTCAAGGCCTTGGAGCAATACCTCAAGAGGGTGTGGTTTTCAAACGGTATTTACCATCATTATGGTAGCGAAAAACTTGTTCCAGATTTTACACCACAGTATTTTCTTGCTGTCATTCAACAGGTTGACCACAAGCGTCTGCCCTTGGAAGAAGGACAGACAGCCGACAGTCTCGGCGAGGAACTCGTGGCGGTGATGTTCGGCGACCAAGTGCCTGCAATGAAGGTGAACCGCAAAGATGGGGATGATTTGGTCATGACATCGGCCGTGAATTTCTATGAAGGCGTGACACAGCAGGAGGCAGAACAATTCTATGCCGAAAAGAAAAAGACCGACTGGGAACCGATCGACAGCAACCCCGGTCCTCCGTCATGGGGACTGAACTCCAAACTGGTGAAGCGCAACGGTAAACTGTGTGAAGAGGTGTGGTGCCTTGAAGGCAGGTATGCCGAAGCCATAAGCCAGATAGTGTATTGGCTGCAGAAAGCCATGGTGTTTGCCGAAGGCCCCAGACAATTGTACTGCCTGGAAAAGCTTGTCGATTACTATACCACCGGCAACCTCGACTTCTTCAACAAATATTGCGTCGCCTGGGTGGGAGATACAAGACTGGGGGTAGATTTCATCAATGGGTTCATCGAGGTCTATGATGACCCCCTTGGACTGAAAGGCACCTGGGAAGGACTGGTGGAATACCGCGATGTGGAGGGTACAAAGCGCACACGCATCATCAGCAACAATGCACAATGGTTTGAAGACCATTCGCCAGTGGATGAACGATTCAAGAAAAGCAACGTCGAAGGGGTGAGCGCACATGTGGTGAGAGCCGCCATGCTCGGAGGCGCTGAATATCCCTCGACAGCCATCGGCATCAATCTGCCCAATGCCGACTGGCTCAGGGCGGAGCTTGGCAGCAAGAGTGTCACCATCAGCAACATCATACAGGCCTACAATGAGGTGGCAAGAGGTAACGGATTTGATGAAGAATTTGTCATCGATGAACCTACCCGACAGCTGATCAGAAAATACGGCAATCTTTGTGACACCATACACACCGACCTGCACGAATGTCTTGGACATGGCAGCGGACAGCTTCTTCCCGGGGTTGATCCCGATGCGCTGAAAGCCTACGGCAATACCATTGAAGAAGCAAGGGCCGACCTCTTCGGACTGTATTACGCCGCTGACCCCAAACTGGTGGAACTGGGACTGCTCGACAGCGAGGAAGCCTACCAAGCCACTTATTACTGCTACATGATGAACGGACTGCTCACCCAGTTGGCACGCATCAAGCGTGGCAACACCATCGAAGAAGCACATATGCGCAACCGTGCACTGATAGCCCATTGGTGCTACGAAAAAGGAAAAGAAAACAAGGTGGTGGAACTGGTGAAGAAGGCCGGCAAGACCTATGTACAGGTGAACGACTATGTAGCCTTGAGGCAACTCTTTGCCCAACTGTTGGCCGAAGTGCAGCGTATCAAGAGCGAAGGCGACCTGACTGCCGCACGCGAACTGGTGGAACGGTATGCCGTGCAGGTGGACAAGGATATCCATGAGGAGATACTGCAACGCTACGAGGCATTGGGCATACCCCCCTACAAAGGATTCGTAAATCCAAGGCTCTATGAAGTGTATGACAGTTGGGGATCATTGACAGACATCGGCATTGACTATACTGAAAGCTATGCCCAACAGATGTTGAGATACAGTGAAGAATATGCCACATTGATATAATGTTAATACCTGAAACATGACAACTCTTCAAGACATTAAAAGCCGGTTTCGCCTGATGATGAACGGCGTGGCTTCGAAATCCATGCGCGACAAGGGCATGGGATATAAAATCAACTGGGGCATCGGTCTGCCCGAACTGAAGCAGCTTGCAGCTGAATATGGCAAAGACTATGACCTGGCCGTGCAATTGTGGAAAGAGGACATTCGCGAATGTAAACTGTTGGCCACCATGATGATGCCTGCCGACAAGATGCAGACGGACATGGTGGAACTGTGGGGCAGCGAATTGCCCAACCAGGAAGTGGCAGAAATGCTTGCCTTTCATCTGCTGCGCCATGTGGAGGGTATCAAGGACATTGCCCTGAAATGGCTCGCAACAGACAACGAACTGATGCAGCTGTGCGGCTACCAGACACTGGCAGGACTCTTTGCCAAGGATGTGGACCTGGACACACGCGAGCTCAATGAAGTGATTGACCAGGCACAGGTGGCGTGGTGCACAGGCGGACTGGGACTGCGACATGCCGTGGCCAATGCCATGCAACGACTCGCCGACAGGAGTGAAGAATATGGCAAAATACTCAAATCAGCGTTTAAAAACATAGATTTAGATATTTTTTGACTTTAATATCCACGAATATCAAAAATTGTTGTAACTTTGTCAAGTCAACTGAACAACTGCCACGACAAGAAGGCTAGGCAATGGGCTGAGGAGGCCCTGACCTGTTATCTGGAGTCGAACAATCTGCGCAAGACTCCAGAGCGGTATCAAGTGCTCAAAGCTGTTTTCAGCTACAGCCATTCCTTTGCCATGGACGATTTGCAGAACCGGTTGGCAGAATGGGCTTTCCCCGTGAGCAGGGGAACGTTGTACAACACCACCAAACTGCTGCTCAAGGCGCATTTGCTGGAATGTATAAGGACGGAAAAGGGTGTGAAATACATCCCATGCCAGGCCAACAACGAATGTCAGCAAATATGCACCGTTTGCGGAAAGGTGACACTGGTGCATGAACCACGGATAGCGGAGGCCTTTGAGCAGATGAAGCTGAAACGTTTCAACAAGGTGGGCTTCGTGATGTATGTATATGGCGTGTGCAGCTCGTGCAAGGCCATACAGACCAAGAAGTTGCGACGGAAAAATAAAAATAAACCATAAAGAAGAAAAAGATTATTTCTAACTGAAACTACAAACAGAATAAAGCATATGGAAAAAGGTAAAGTAGATGTGTTGCTGGGCCTGCAATGGGGCGATGAAGGCAAAGGTAAGGTTGTTGACGTGCTCACACCGCGTTATGATGTCATCGCACGTTTCCAAGGTGGTCCAAATGCAGGACATACACTGGAATTTGAAGGAGAAAAATACGTACTGAGAAGCATTCCTTCTGGAATCTTCCAGGGAGGAAAGGTGAACATCATTGGCAATGGCGTTGTACTTGCCCCGGATTTGTTCATGGATGAAGCCAAGGACCTGGAGAAAACAGGGCATCCCCTGAAAGAAAGACTTTTCATCTCGAAGAAAGCTCATCTCATCATGCCAACACACCGCCTGCTCGATGCAGCCTACGAACAAGCCAAGGGAAAAAACAAGGTAGGCACAACGGGAAAGGGCATCGGTCCCACCTATACCGACAAAGTGTCGCGCAACGGATTGCGTGTAGGCGACCTGTTTGACAACTTTGAAGCCAAATACGCCGCACATAAGGCACGTCACGAGGCTATATTGAAGACGCTCAACTATACCGACTACGACATCACCGAGGTGGAGAAGAAATGGATGGAGGGCATTGAATATCTCAGACAGTTCCGCATCATCGATTCAGAACATGTCATCAACAAGGCCTTGAAAAACGGCGAGAGCATTCTTTGCGAAGGTGCACAGGGCACCATGCTTGACGTGGATTTCGGCAGCTATCCCTTTGTCACCTCTTCAAACACCATCTGTGCAGGTGCATGTATCGGTTTGGGTATCGGACCCAACCGCATCGGTGACGTATATGGTATCATGAAAGCCTATTGTACCCGCGTGGGTGCTGGTCCATTCCCCACGGAACTTTTCGACGAAACAGGCAATGAAATACGCCAGTTGGGTCATGAATACGGTGCAGTGACAGGGCGTGAGCGCCGCTGCGGATGGATTGACCTTGTGGCTTTGCGCTATGCCATCATGATCAACGGCGTGACCAAGCTCATTATGATGAAAAGTGATGTGCTCGACGGTTTCGACACCATCAAGGCATGTGTGGCCTACAAGTGCAACGGCGAGGTAACACGCGACTTCCCCTTTGATATAGA
This sequence comes from Bacteroidales bacterium, assembly GCA_004557285.1. Classification (GTDB taxonomy): domain Bacteria; phylum Bacteroidota; class Bacteroidia; order Bacteroidales; family Bacteroidaceae; genus Prevotella. The sequence goes on from SFEK01000010.1 coordinate 17,225, forward strand.
AAAAGGCATTGAACCCGTATATCAAGAACTGAAGGGATGGAAGACCGACATGACGAGGATGACATCTGAAGAACAGTTTCCACAGGCGTTCAAAGACTATGTGGATTTCCTGGAAAAAGAACTGGAAACACCCATTACCATCATCTCCATCGGTCCTGACCGTGAACAGACCATCATCAGAGCTTGATTTCTCTTTTCATACATATCTTCAACAGGGGCAGCAATGCCCCTGTTGAAGATATTGACACTTTCATCATCAAACAAACTCGAATAGTATATGAACAAACCATCCATACCTAAGGGCACACGGGATTTTTCGCCTGTGGAAATGTCTAAACGCAATTATATCTTCAACACCATCAAATCTGTATATGAACTCTATGGATTCAAGCAGATTGAAACTCCTGCCATGGAAACCCTGCAGACCTTGCTGGGCAAATATGGCGAAGAAGGAGACAAACTGTTGTTCAAGGTGCTGAACAGCGGTGACTATCTCAACAAGATTGACCGTGCAGAACTGGAAGAAGCCAATGCTTTGCGCCTGTCAACCAAAATCTGCGAAAAGGGATTGAGATACGACCTCACCGTGCCTTTTGCCCGATTCGTGGTGATGCACCGAGAAGAACTGCAGATGCCATTCAAACGTTATCAGATACAACCTGTTTGGCGTGCCGACCGTCCGCAGAAAGGCAGATACCGTGAGTTCTACCAGTGTGATGCTGACATCGTGGGCAGCGACTCGCTATTGAACGAGGTAGAACTGATGCAAATCATAGACACCGTGTTCAGCCGTTTCGGTATCAGAGTGCAGATCAAAATCAACAACAGAAAACTGCTCACGGGTATTGCCGAATATATCGGTGAGGCAGACAAAATCGTTGACATCACTGTGGCCATCGACAAACTCGACAAGATCGGACTGGATCAGGTCAATGCTGAATTGGCAGCCAACGGATTGAGCGAAGAAGCCATCGCCAAGTTGCAGCCTATCATCTTGTTGTCAGGAACAACTGAAGAAAAACTTCAGAAAATGGCCGAGTTGCTTTCTGCCTCTGAGATGGGCATGAAAGGTATCGAGGAAACTCGTTTCATCTTTAATGTCCTGGAGCAGGCCGGACTCAAGAACGAGCTGCAGCTTGACTTGACGCTGGCCCGTGGACTCAACTATTATACCGGAGCCATATTTGAAGTGAAAGCCCTTGACGTACAGATCGGCAGCATAACAGGTGGAGGAAGATATGACAACCTGACAGGTATCTTCGGTATGCCCGGACTCAGTGGCGTTGGTATCTCGTTTGGAGCTGACCGCATCTACGATGTGCTCAACACCCTCGACCTTTATCCCCAAGACACCACTACAGGCACCAGACTGCTCTTCGTGAATTTCGGAGAGGCCGAAACCGCCTATTGTATGCCCGTTGCCGCCGAAGCACGACGCCGAGGCATTGCCACGGAAATTTATCCCGACAAGGTGAAGATGAAGAAACAGATGGCCTATGCCAACGCCAATGCCATCCCCTTTGTGGCCATGGCCGGTGAAGACGAAATCAACAAGGGCATATTTGCCCTGAAAGACATGAATACCGGCGAGCAGTTGCAGCTCACCGCCGAAGAAATGTTGACACATTTGCTTAAAACGTATTGATTATGAAACGCATCCAATGGTTCTTTGTTGTTGCCGCATTGTTTCTGCTTGTTGTGGCAGGAAAGAAACAACCCGTAACCTTCTTCATGGTGGGCGATTCTACCATGGCAAACAAAGACGTGAGTGAAGGCAAGCCTGAAAGAGGGTGGGGAATGATGTTCGCCAACTTCTTCACCGAAGATGTGGTGGTGGACAACCATGCGCGCAACGGGCGCTCGTCGAAGAGTTTCATTGATGAAGGTCTCTGGCAGAATGTGCTCGACAAGATAAAGCCCGGTGATTATGTGTTCATTCAGTTTGGACACAATGACGAGAAGAACGACCCCCATCGACACACCGATCCGGGAACCACATTCGATGAGAACCTGCGCAGGATGGTCAAGGAGGCTAAAGCCAAGGGAGCAAATCCCGTATTGTTGAACAGCGTGGTAAGAAGAATCTTCAACGACAGCAAGACAGCCGTTGCTGATGATGATTTGCGTGCCAACTCTTCAAGCACACTTCAAGAAGGTGACTCTCTTGTTGATACCCACGGAGCATACCTGCTGTCGCCACGCAGAGTGGCACAGGAAATGAACGTGCCATTCGTGGATGCCAACGCCGTGACGCATCGCCTGGAACAAGGACTTGGACCTGTGAAGTCGAAGTCGCTCCATGTTTGGTATCTTCCCGGCGAACATCCCGCACTCCCCGAGGGCAGACAAGACAACACCCATTACAACATCCATGGGGCATACACGGTGGCAGGTCTGCTGGCCAAGGAGATTGTTGAAGCTGTCCCTGCATTGAAGAAATATTACCGCAGCTATGACCTGACCGTGGCAGCAGATGGCAGTGCCCAATACATGAACCTGCAGGATGCCGTGGATGCCGCTCCCAACGGCAAGCGCACCACCATACTGCTCGGACCGGGCAAATGGACCAAACCCGTGGTGCCAAAAGGCAAGAAAATAGCCATAAAGAAAAGAGAAGGCGCAGAATTTTGATTTTTTACGTTCAAACGTTTTTGTATCTCAAAAAAATGTGGTAATTTTACACCCTCAAAACGTGACAAAACGGCTTAGAACGAAAATAAACGCCTTTTACGGCATTTTCAAAGCGAATAATAACAACAAATTGAATAATGGACAACAGTAACACAATCGATCAGGACAGAATAATCAAAATCAACATCGAGGATGAAATGAAATCCTCGTATATCGACTATTCAATGTCTGTCATCGTGGCCCGCGCACTGCCTGATGTGCGTGACGGATTCAAGCCCGTACACCGTAGAATACTCTATGGAATGATGGGCATCGGAAATACCAGCAGCAACCCGTACAAGAAATGCGCTCGCGTGGTAGGTGAGGTGTTGGGTAAATACCACCCACATGGCGACAGCTCAGTTTACGGTGCATTGGTAAGAATGGCCCAGGACTGGAACATGCGCTACACGCTGGTTGACGGTCAGGGTAACTTTGGCAGTGTTGACGGTGACTCTCCAGCTGCCATGCGTTATACAGAATGTCGACTCTCCAAGATGGGTGAACACATCATGGATGACCTGGACAAGGATACCGTTGACATGATGAGCAACTTCGACGATTCGCTCGTTGAACCTTCGGTGATGCCCACCAAGGTGCCCAACCTTCTGGTGAATGGCGGCAACGGTATTGCTGTGGGCATGGCCACCAACATTCCGACACATAACCTTGGCGAAGTGATTGACGGCTGCTGTGCCTATATTGACAATCCTGACATTGATGTGGAAGGATTGATGCAATATATCAAGGCGCCCGATTTCCCCACAGGTGCATATATATATGGTATTCAAGGCGTAAAAGACGCTTATGAGACAGGACGTGGACGTATTGTGATGCGTGCCAAGGCCGAAATAGAGAGCGGAGAAAGTCACGACAAAATCGTTATCACCGAAATCCCATACGGAGTGAACAAGGCTCAGCTCATTGAATATGTGGCCGACCTGGTGAAAGAAGGCAAGCTCGACGGCATCAGCAATGCCAACGACGAATCGGGACGTCAGGGTATGCGCATCGTCATTGATGTCAAAAAAGACGCCAATGCCAATGTCATCCTCAACAAACTGTTTAAGATGACTGCCCTTCAAAGCTCATTCTCAGTGAATTGCATCGCTTTGGTTAAGGGTCGTCCCAAACTGCTCACACTGAAGGAATGTGTGATGCACTTTGTTGACCACCGACATGATGTCACCATCCGTCGTACCAAATTTGAACTGCGCAAGGCACAGGAAAGGGCACATATCCTTGAAGGATTGATTATCGCCTGTGACAATATCGACGAGGTGGTACACATCATTCGGGCCTCCAAGACACCTTCTGATGCACAGCGCAACCTGGAACAGCGTTTCGAACTTGACGAACTGCAGTCGAAGGCCATCGTTGACATGCGCCTGAGCCAGTTGACAGGTCTGCGTATGGATCAGTTGCATGCCGAATATGAAGAACTGGAGCGCCAGATTGCCTATCTGCAGTCGATACTCGATGACCCTGAACTGTGCAAGAAGGTGATGAAGGATGAATTGCAGGAAGTGAAGGAAAAATATGGTGATGAACGCCGTACTGAAATCAAATACTCGAGCGAAGAGTTCAACCCCGAAGACTTCTATCCCAACGATCCGGTGGTGATTACGATCAGTCATCTGGGATATATCAAGCGCACTCCATTGTCGGAGTTCCGCGAGCAAGCCCGTGGTGGTGTCGGCAGCAAGGGTGCCCACAGCCGTGAACAGGATTTCACAGAGTTCATCTATCCTGCCACCATGCACAACACGATGATGTTCTTCACCAAGAAGGGTCGCTGCTACTGGTTGAAGTGCTATGAGATACCTGAAGGAGCGAAAAACTCGAAGGGTAGGGCGATACAGAACCTGCTCAATATCGAAAGTGACGACAGCATCAGTGCATTCCTGCGACTGAGAGGTCTTGACGACGAAAACTTTGTCAACAGCCATTATGTGGTATTTGCCACCAAGCAGGGTGTCATCAAGAAAACATGCCTGGAGGCCTACAGCCGTCCTCGTGCCAATGGCGTGATTGCCATCAACCTGGTGGAAGGTGATGAAGTGATAGAGGTGCGCCTGACCAATGGACACAACGAACTGGTACTTGCCGACCGAAACGGACGGGCTGTGCGCTTCAATGAAAGCACTGTGCGTGCCATGGGACGTGTGTCAACCGGTGTGCGCGGCATGAAGCTCGACGAAGGCGACGACGAGGTGGTAGGCATGGTCGTCATCAACAAACCCGAAGAAGAAACCATCATGGTGGTGAGCGAAAATGGTTACGGCAAGCGCAGCCAGGTGGAAGACTATCGCGTGACCAACCGCGGCGGCAAGGGCGTGAAGACACTGAGCATAACCGAAAAGACCGGACGTCTTGTGGCCATCAAGGTGGTAACTGACGACAACGACCTGATGATCATCAACAAGAGTGGTATCCTTATCCGACTGAAGGTGGCCGACTGTCGTGTCATGGGTCGTGCCACACAGGGTGTTCGCCTGATTAACCTCACCAAGAAGAACGACGTCATCTCCAGTGTATGCAAGGTGATGAACTCTGACCTTGAAGCCATGGTGGAGGCTGAAAGCCGTAAGGAATGGGCACAAACCAGCGAGGCCATCAGGAAAGACAGCCAGTCGGTAAGTCCTGACGAAACAGCACCCGCTGCTGAAGTTGACCCGATGGCAGACATTGATGACACGGAGCAAGAAAACGAAAATCTTTAATCTAAAACATAATTCATTATGAAGAAATTAACTATGTTGGCTGTAGCCGTCATGTGCGGTACTTCAGCATTTGCACAGGATGTGTATAAGCAACTGTCAAAAATCAAGGATTATAACGAAGCTTATAACCTCTTGAAGGGTAATCTTGGTAGCATATCTTCTGAAGAGAAGGCCAAATGTTACAATGTTCTGGTTGACCTGGCTTATGACAAGGTGGTGAAAGAGCAGGCCACCATTACCAGCAACCAGATGGCAGAGCAGATGGGCACAAAAGTTGAGCCATACGATACCGTAGGACTTTACAACGCCGTGATGCTATCTCTGGAGAACGGTGTACTCTGCGACCAGTTTGACAATGAGCCTAACCTCAAAGGCAAAATCAAGCCTAAGTTCCACTCATCCAACGCCAACCGTCTGTATCCTATCCGCTTCCATCTGATCAACGCCGGTATCTATTATCAGGCCATTGACCAGGACCTGTCTTACAAGTTCCTCTCAACGTATGTGGAGAGTGATGCTTATCCTTTGTTCAAGGAGCAGGACAGAAGCAAGGACAACAACCTGACACAGATTGCCTATTATGCAGCTCGTGACGCCTATCTGCTGAAAGATTATAACAAGGCTGAGTACTTTGCCGACATCGCCAGCAATGACGCTGATTATGGCAAAGAGGCACAGCAGTTGAAACTGGCCGTGATGCAGGCACAGCTCAAGACCCATGAGGATTCGGTGAACTATGTCAACAAACTGAAGGAAATCTATGCCAAGGACGAAACCAATGACGTGATTTTCAGCACCATCTGCTCTATGCTGTTGGCCACCAACGACAAAGCGGGCATGAATGAAATGATGAATGCCAAGTTGGCCAAAGACCCCAACAACTTCACTGCTCTTGCCTTGCTCGGACAGCTCAATATGAACGAACGCAATTGGGATGGTGCCATCGAAGCCTTGCAAAAGGCAGCAAGCATTGAATCTACCAATCCTGCTGTAGTGGCCTCTATCGGCAACTGCTATATGTACAAGGCACAAGAGGCTGCAGAGAAGGCTGCCGCCAAGACCGGCAACATCGCACCTGCTGCCGAGAAGGTGATCATCGGTGTATATGAGCAGGCCATCCAGTATCTGGAGAAAGCCCGTGACCTGGACGTGAAGAGTGAGTTCAAGAACGTTTGGGCATATTCTCTCTACACCTGCTGCTACAGGGCCTATGGTCCTGATGATGCCAAGACCATTGCTGCCGAGGCATACACCAAGTAAATTCATACACTCTTTTCATAGGTGTCAACCGTCATTACGGGTAGCCTTTCAAGAAGGATATTCCAAACATGTGATGACGGTTGACATCACTTTTTGTTAAACATATAATCACTGTTATCATGATGCGATTGTTGATTTTTGTCGTGGCCTGTTTGTCGGTAATTCCTTCGTTGGCACAAAAGAAGGAAATCAGTCAGGCCAAAGCCTGTATCAAAAGCAAATCCAACCTGGAGAAGGCAGAAAACGATTTGCGTAAACTCCTTAAGGATTCCACTCACAGAGAGGATGTGAAAATTCACACCGCCCTCACCAATGTGGTGCGTACGCAATATGAAATCAACAACGAAAAGATGTATCTGAAACAGGCCATTGACACGGCTTCGTTCTTCACGACCACCCGAAAAATGTTCCTTGCCTATGAAGCCCTTGACAGTGCCGAAGCCGGACTTTTGGGCAATGGCAACATCACTACAGCCAAATCGAGAAAGAAGAATGCCACGCTGTTGGAAAAATATCGTCAGAACCTGTATAACGGCGGATTGTATTTTGTGCGTAATGCCAAATACAAGGATGCTTTCAACAGTTTCGACACCTACATCGACTGTATGCGACAGCCTCTCTTTTCTGCACACGTTGCCAGTTTTGACACTACGACGATGTCAACGGCTGCCTTCTGGACATTGTTCTGCGGCTACAAAAGCAACAATCCACAGATGGCATTGAAATATGCCGACTTGGCACTGAAGAACGAAAATTACCGCAGCCGCTCATTCCAGTATCTTGTAGAAGTATATGAACAGCAGAAGGATTTGTCTCATTATCTTGACGCCCTGAAACAAGGATTTATGGAGAACAAGACCTCCAGGTTCTTCTTCACCAAATTGGTGGATTATTACAACGACAAAAACCTTCTTGATTCTGCCTTGCAGGTGGTTGACTATAGTCTGCAGGAAGAACCCGACAACAGTCTTTTCCTCTTTGCCAAGAGCAACATCTTGTTGAACAAAGGCGACTACGACGGGTGCATCAGTATCACCGACAAGCTTAT
>SFEK01000132.1 GCA_004557285.1 Bacteroidales bacterium
TAATAGCAAATCAGCAAACAGTAAAATTAATAGGTATATCATATTCTAATTTTCAACTATCGTGGCAGAGACAAAGTATATTTTCGTCACCGGCGGTGTAGCTTCCTCGCTTGGCAAAGGAATCATATCGTCTTCAATTGGAAAGCTTCTTCAAGCAAGAGGATACAACATCACCATCCAAAAGTTTGACCCGTATATCAACATTGACCCGGGTACACTTAACCCTTATGAGCATGGCGAGTGCTATGTGACAGCCGACGGACATGAGGCTGACCTTGACTTGGGGCACTATGAACGCTTCACGGGCATACAGACCAGCAAGGCCAACAACCTCACCACAGGCCGCATCTACAAGTCGGTCATCGACAAGGAGCGCAGAGGCGACTATTTGGGCAAGACCATACAGGTGATACCCCACATCACCGATGAAATCAAGCGCAATGTGATGCTGCTCGGCAAGAAAAACAACTATGACTTCGTGATTACCGAAATCGGTGGTACCGTGGGTGATATCGAGAGCCTGCCGTTCCTGGAAAGTATCAGGCAGCTCAAATGGGAACTGGGAAGAAAGGCCTTGTGTGTACACCTTACTTATATACCCTACCTTGCAGCAGCCAAAGAGCTGAAGACAAAGCCAACACAGCACTCTGTAAAAGAACTGCAGAGCGTTGGTATCCAGCCCGATATCCTGGTGCTGAGAACCGAACACCCCATCAATGACAATATCAGAAAGAAGGTGGCCAATTTCTGCAACGTGGATTTCGATGCCGTGGTGCAGAGCGTGGACATGCCCACCATCTACGAGGTGCCTGTACGTATGCAGGAGCAACGACTGGACGAAACTATCCTCAAAAAGATGGGCGAGCCTATCGGCGAAACTCCCACATTGGGTCCCTGGCGTTCGTTCCTGGAGCGCAGACATAAGGCCACAGAGATTGTCAACATTGGCCTTGTGGGCAAATACGACCTGCAGGATGCTTACAAGAGTATTCTTGAAAGCCTCTCGCAAGCCGGCACCTACAACGACTACAAGGTGAAGGCTACATTCATCAACAGTGAAAAGCTCACCGAAGAAAATGTGGCTGAAAAGCTGAAAGACATCGATGGCATCGTGGTATGTCCGGGATTCGGACAGCGTGGCATCGAGGGAAAGATTGTGGCTGCACACTACACCCGCACGCACGATATCCCAACGTTTGGCATCTGTCTCGGCATGCAGATGATGGTGATTGAGTTTGCCCGCAACGTTTTGGGCTATGAAGATGCCAACAGCAGGGAAATGGACGAGAAGACCGAACATAACGTGATTGACATCATGGAAGACCAGAAGAACATCACCAATATGGGAGGCACCATGCGACTGGGCGCATACGAATGTGTTTTGAGACAAAACTCGCGCGCGTTCAATATATATAATAAGGAACACATCCAGGAAAGACACCGCCACCGCTATGAATTCAACAATAGCTTTGAGCAGGAGTTTGAACGTGCCGGCATGAAGTGTGTGGGACGCAATCCGGAGAGTGACCTGGTGGAGATTGTTGAAATACCAGGACTGAAATGGTATATCGGCGCACAATTCCATCCCGAATATTCAAGCACGGTGCTGCATCCGCACCCACTGTTCCTTGATTTTGTGAAAACCGCCATCGAATGTAAAAAACAAAAAAAAGGCTAAGGCCGTAACAAACAAGACAACATCATGGACAAAAATACCATTACCGGTTTTGTGCTTATCGCTATTCTCCTGATTGGATTCAGCTGGTATTCTCAACCCTCTGAAGAAGAATTGGCACAACAACGTCTGCAAGACTCTATAGCCCATGTGGCTAAAAAGAAGGCCGAAGAACAACAACAGACAGCACAGCAAGCAGCTAAAGCCAATGAGGCTGCCCAACTGGCCAACGACTCTACCGCTCCATTTCACAATGCCATCAAAGGCGTGGAACAGAAAGTGGTGCTGAAAAACGACAAGGTGGAACTGACCTTCAACACCAAGGGCGGTACAGTGGAAAAGGCTGTCGTCAAGGGATTCAAAAGCCTGAAGGGTGAAGACCACATCACCCTGTTTGACGGCAATGAACAGAGCCTGAAGTTCATGCTCGCAGGCAAGGATATGAACATTGTCACCTCTGACCTGTTCTTCACACCCTCGGAAGTGACCGACTCTACCGTAGTGATGACCGCTGATGCCGGCAACGGCAAGTCGCTGTCTATCAGCTACAAACTTGGCAAGGACTACTTGCTGGGCTGCCAGTTGCGCGCCAACGGACTGAGCGGAATGTTTGCCCCCAACTACAACCGCATGGATGTGGAATGGACAGAGATGTGCCGCCAACAGGAAAAGGGCTTCACCTTTGAAAACAGATATGCCTCACTCACCTACCACAAGAAGGAGGGGGGCACCGACTATCTGAACGAAACCAGCGAGAAGATTGACGAAAAGATTGAGGAATCCATTGACTGGGTGGCGTTCAAAACCCAATTCTTCACCTCGGTGCTGATTGCCAAAAACGACTTGGGAAGCAACACGCTGATGACCAGCATTCCACAGGAAAAGGGTTCTGGCTATCTGAAGCAGTATGTGGCCAAGATGAAGACCGACTTCGACCCGACAGGCCAGCAAGCCTCAGAGTTTGAGTTCTATTTCGGCCCTAACGACTATCGCCTGCTGCAGCGCATGAACGAGGAATGTTCGTTTGACAAAGACATTGAACTGCAACGCCTCGTCTATCTGGGATGGCCCATCGTGAGGGAAATCAACCGTTGGTTCACCCTCTATGTGTTCGACTGGCTCACACACATGAACATCAACATGGGTATCGTGTTGATCATCATCACGCTGCTGCTCAAGCTCATCACCTTCCCATTGGTCAAGAAGAGCTATATGTCATCAGCCAAGATGAGGGTGTTGAAACCAAAACTCGACGAGGCCACCAAACAATACAACAAACCTGAAGACCAGATGCAGAAACAGCAGGCGATGATGACACTTTATGCCAAATACGGCGTAAGTCCATTGAGCGGCTGTCTGCCCATGCTGATACAGATGCCTATCTGGATTGCCATGTTCAACTTTGTGCCCAACGCCATACAGTTGCGTGGAGAGAGTTTCCTCTGGATCAGCGACCTCTCTACCTACGACCCCATCGTGGAATGGGGCACCAACATCTGGGGCATCGGCGACCACCTGAGCCTTACCTGTATTCTCTTCTGCGTGTCAAACGTGCTCTACTCGATGATGACCATACGGCAACAGAAAGACCAGATGGTGGGACAACAGGCTGAACAGATGAAGATGATGCAATGGATGACCTACCTCATGCCCGTGATGTTCTTCTTCATGTTCAACGACTATTCGGCTGGTCTCAACTTCTATTACTTCATCTCGCTCTTCTTCAGTGCCGCCATCATGTGGACGCTGCGCAAGACCACCAACGATGAGAAGCTGTTGGCCCTCCTTGAAAGCAGATACAAGGAAAACAAGGACAACCCGAAGAAGATGAGCGGACTCGCCGCACGACTTGAAGCCATGCAGAAACAGGCGGAAGAACTGAAACGTGAGCGCGAGGAAAGGCTTAATAAACTGAAAAACCAATAATCAATCAAATAAACAGTGATAGGGGCAACCTCGCACGGGATTGCCCCTGTTTAATAACAAAAAAACAACATGAACAAAGCCATTATCATTGCCGCAGCATTGACTATAGGCTGCTCGCAAACCCAAGCACAAGGAAACGTGAAAAACATCGGAAAGAACAACATCACGCTCAACAGCAAACTGATGACCCCCGAAGCATTGTGGGCCATGGGGCGTATTGCCGGAGCACAGGCTTCTCCCGACGGCAAGAACATTGTCTATCAGGTGGGCTACTATAGCGTGAAGGAAAACAGAGGCCATCAGGTGCTCTACATCATGCCTGCCGACGGCAAGGAGAACAAATTGCTCACCACCGATGCCAAAAGTGAAACCGACGCAGTATGGATTGAGGGAGGCAAGCGCATCGCATTCCTGCGTGAAGGACAAATCTGGGCGATGAACCCCGATGGAACAGGAAGACAACAACTGACTCACGACAAGACGGGAATCGACGGATTTAAGTTCTCTCCCGACGGCCAAAGCGTCATCCTCATCAAGCAGATTCCCTACAATGTCACTATCCAGAAGAATCCCGCTGACCTGCCAAAAACCACAGGCATGGTGATTACCGACATGAACTACCGCCACTGGGATGAATACGTGACGTCTATCCCCCACCCCTTCCTGGCCGCTGTTACAGCCAACGGCATTGGCGAAGGCAAGGACATCATGGAGGGCGAGCCCTATGAATGTCCTGTGAAGCCTTTTGGTGGAGCAGAACAATTGGCATGGAGCCCCGACTCCAAGTCAATCGCTTATACTTCAAGGAAGAAGACAGGCATCGAATATGCCTTATCTACAGATACCGACATCTATCTCTATAACACAGAGACCGGCACCACCACCAATCTATGCAAGCCTGCCGACTACAAGGCTCCAGCCATCGATGCCACCAAGACCATGAAGTATCAGGCCGTCAATGCTCCTGAGAACCTCAAAAACAATCCTGGTTACGACCAGAACCCCAAGTTCTCTCCCGACGGCAAATATGTGGCATGGCAGAGCATGCCCCGCGACGGCTATGAGAGCGACCGTAACCGCCTGTGCGTTTACAACCTTGCCAGCGGCGAGAAGATTTATGTGACAGAGAGTTTCGACTCAAATGTCGATGACTTCTGCTGGAGCAGCAAGAGCGACCGCCTGTTCTTCATCGGTGTATGGCACGCCTGCGCCAACCTCTATCAGACTGACCTGAAGGGCAAGGTGATGCAGCTGGCCGATGGCTGGAACGACTATGGCTCAGTGCAGTTGCTCAACGACGGCAAACGCCTGCTGGCAGAGCGTCATAGCATGTCAAAGGCTCCCGAGTTGTATATCGTCACTCCAGGCAAAAAGGAAAACACCGCAAAGGTGGAACAGCTGACATTTGAAAACAAGCACCTCTACGACCAGATGACCTTCGGCAAGGTGCAGCAACGCTGGACAAAGACTACCGACAACAAGGACATGCTTTATTGGATAATCCTGCCCCCCAACTTTGACGAAAGAAAAAAATATCCCACACTGCTCTTCTGCGAAGGCGGTCCGCAAAGCCCTGTATCTCAGTTCTGGAGCTACCGCTGGAATTTCCAGATCATGGCAGCCAACGGTTATGTGGTCATTGCCCCCAACCGCCGTGGTCTTCCCGGATTTGGCAGCGAGTGGAACGAACAGATTTCAGGCGACTGGACAGGACAATGCATGAAAGACTATCTCAGTGCCATCGATGATGCCTGTGAGAACCTACCATTCGTTGACAAAAACCGCCTTGGCGCTGTAGGCGCAAGCTTCGGTGGATTCAGCGTATATTATCTTGCCGGACACCACGACAAGCGCTTCAAGTGCTTCATTGCCCACGATGGTGCCTTCAACCTCGAATCCATGTACACCGACACTGAGGAGGCATGGTTCAGCAACTGGGAATATGAAGACGCTTTCTGGAACAAGGACATGAGTGCCAATGCCAAGCGCACCTACGACAACTCTCCACACAAGTTTGTTGACAAATGGGACACCCCTATCCTCGTCATCCATGGCGAGAAAGACTACCGCATCAATGCCACACAGGGTATGGGCGCATTCAATGCTGCACGCATGAGGGGCATACCTGCCGAACTGCTGCTCTTCCCCGACGAGAACCACTGGGTGTTGAAACCCCAGAACGGCATTCTCTGGCAGCGCACCTTCTTTGGCTGGTTGAAC
>SFEK01000133.1 GCA_004557285.1 Bacteroidales bacterium
ACATGCAACTCACAACACTGGGCTTGACATCGTGCATGGCATGTTGATGATTGTAAAAAAAATCTGCGATGTTGTTGTATTGGCTTTGTAACATCATTGTCTGATGGTCTTAACAATTCAGCAATGAATATGTAACGGCGACTCTGTAATTTTGCACCCGAAATTATCAGATAACAAACAATTCATGAAACAGCAACAAGTAAATCAAAATGACATGCAGACTTGCTTCTGCAAGGCCGCCAGCAGGAATGCGGCCATCATTTGGGTAGCCATCGTAGCCGCCATGTTCTTCACCATCGTCGCAAAGGCACAGACTCCCGAGGCGTGGAAAGCGATGAAGGGCGACGTGAACCTCTTCTTAGTGAACGACCTGGGACGCAACGGTTATTACGAACAAAAACCCTTTGCAGAGTTGATGGGCAATATGGGTGAGGTCATATCTCCCGAGGCCATCGTGGCCATTGGTGACGTGCACCATTTTGAGGGGGTACAGTCGGTTGACGACCCTCTGTGGATGACCAACTACGAACTTATCTACAGCCATCCAGAACTGATGATTCCCTGGTATGCCGTACTGGGCAACCATGAATACCGCGGCAACACGCAAGCGGTGATCGACTACGCCAACAAGTCGCGCCGCTGGATGATGAACGAACGTTATTATTCCAAAGTGTTCAACGAAGACGGCACCACGCTGCGCATCGTCTTTGTTGACACTACACCTCTGATTGACCGTTATCACAACAGCGACACCTACAAGGATGTAAACGCGCAGGATGTTGACAAGCAGTTGGCATGGATTGACAAAACGCTGAACGAAGCCACCGAAGACTGGGTAGTGGTAGTGGGGCATCACCCCATGTATGCACAGACCAAAAAGGGCATCATCGAACAGCAGGACATGCAACGCCGCTTGCTGCCCGTGCTGCAAAAGCACAAAGACAAGGTGGCCATGTATGTTTCGGGGCATATCCACAACTTCCAGCACTTCAAGAATGGCAACGATGGCATTGACTATGTTGTCAACTCGGCCGCATCGCTGGCACGCAAAGTGACGCCCATTGAAGGCACCGTGTTCTGTTCGCCGGCTGAAGGCTTCTCTGTACTCTCTGCAAGCAAGAAAGAGCTTTGCCTTTATATGATAGACAAATCGGGAACCGCTATCCATACCATCAAGAAATAAGGAAAAAATCGTTAGAGTATGACTCTCAAACATCTCATGATCCATTCAAGAACAGCCGTAACCCTATGCTTCTTGTTGACCGTTGCCTGCATACAGGCCCGCATCATCAAGGGAAAAATCATCGACAGGGTATCGGGTGAAGAAATCATCGGTGCATCGGTCATCGTCAAAGGCACAGCCAACAAGGGCACAGCCACAGGACTCGATGGGAGTTTCCAACTCAACCAGCAGCATTTTCCCTGTACGTTGGTGTGCAGCTACTTGGGCTACAAGACCATAGAGGTGGAGGTGAACGACAATGACAACAACCTGCGCATCAATCTGGAAACTGACGATGTCGCCCTGGGCGAAGTGGTGGTGGTGGCCGAAAACAAAGGAAGTTCAGAAATCGGCGCACGGCAATTGGAACGCAATGCCATGAATGTGGTCAACGTCATGAGTGCCAAGGCCATAGAACTGTCGCCAGACCTTACGGTGGCCAACGTGATACAACGCATGAGCGGTGTGACCATGGAACGCAACTCGTCGGGCGAAGGACAGTATGCCATTCTGCGTGGTATGGACAAACGATACAACTACACATTGGTCAACGGCATGAAAATTCCCAGTCCAGACAGCAAAAACCGTTTCGTGCCATTGGACATCTTCCCCTCTGAGCTGCTCGACCGGTTGGAGGTGACCAAATCCCTTACCGCCGACATGGAGGGCGACGGCATCGGAGGCGCAGTGAACATGGTGATGAAGGATGCACCAACGCAACGCCTGCTGAGTGTAAACCTGCAGACGGGCTATAACACACACTTTATGGATTTTGACTTCCAGAGTTTTGACCATAGCAGCATTGCCAAGAACAGTCCCAATGAGATATTCGGCAATGCCTACCCTACCGATGAGACGGACTTCAGCATGGGAAATCTGCGCATAAAAAGCAAAAAGCCGCTGCCCGACCTGGCTGCTGGATTTACCTACGGCGACCGGTTCTTCAACGACCGCTGGGGAATGATGGCGGCACTCAGCTACCGCAACACCAACAAGGGAAAAACCAGCGACATGTATGAATCTATAGCCGACAATGATGGAATACAACGCATCACCAACCG
Source organism: Bacteroidales bacterium (assembly GCA_004557285.1). GTDB lineage: Bacteria > Bacteroidota > Bacteroidia > Bacteroidales > Bacteroidaceae > Prevotella. The sequence goes on from SFEK01000133.1 coordinate 2,284, forward strand.
TTATTTTTCAGAAAACCAGAGTCGACTGGGTGCACACATCAAAACCGACTACCTGCTTGACAACTACAACAAACTGGCACTCTATGCAGGCTATATGCAGTTTGAGAATGCCCAGGTGCGTGATGCCTACGCAGAAACTGAACAAACCATCAGACTGCGTTGGCAACGACAAAACATTGCCAACGCATCGCTCATGGGTGAACACCATCTGCTCAACAATCACTCTCTCGGTGTGAAATGGGCTGCCAACATTGCCGAGGCACAACAGAAAACGCCCGACAACACACAACTGCAGCTGAACCACAACACGGCCATGACATCGGTTTGGGTGAACAAAAACGTAGGTGCCATCAGAAGATGGGAAAGAAATGCCGACAAAGATATGGCAGCGCATCTCGATCTCGACTATATGTTACCTATCCGTCGGGCATCGCTCAACATCGCTGCAGGTGGAATGTATCGTAACAAGAAGCGTGACAGCCATTACCACGAATACACCTTCCAGCCCTATAATGACATGGCCGACAACCTGACAGCATCATACGACCAGTTCAGGGGAACAGACTGGAATAATTACGATGAAATCTTGTTCCGCCTGAAAAGCTACAGTCTGACAGACCCCATGAACTATGATGCCACTGAAAAAATCAGTGCGGCATACGGCAAAATCACCCTTACGGCCGGCAAATGGCAAGTAGTAGCGGGAATGAGGGCCGAACACACCAACCAAGGCTACCACCTGATGTATGCCACAGAGGGAAACAGCAACGACGGCAACCAACAATATACCGACTGGCTTCCTGATGCACACATCAAATGGAATATTCACAAAAACGCCAACCTTCGACTGTCCTATTATGAGGCCATCAACCGACCAAGCTTTTTTGAGATTGTGCCCTACCACATCATCAACGAAGACTACAACGAATGTGGAAATCCCGACCTCAAGCATACGGTTGCACACAACTTCGACCTGCGCTATGAATATTTTCCACAACAGAGTGAGCAGTTCATGGTGTGTCTGTTCTACAAGGATATCCACGACCCCATTGAATATGGCATGACTCCTATAGGACAGGAGACCTTCTACATGCCGGGCAACTACGGCAACGCTTCCAACTGGGGTATTGAAGTGGATGTGATGAAATATTTCAACCGACTGGGCATCAAGGCCAACTACACTTATACCCACTCGCGTATCACCACCTCAAAACTGCGTGAGCTAACAGCTGAAGATGGCAGCATATACACAGATCATGCAGACCAGAGCCGCCCGTTGTTCGGACAGGCCGCCCATGTGTTCAACTGTTCGCTGCTCTACAAAGACACCAAACACGGATGGGATGCCCAACTGGCCTGCTCATATACAGGCAAACGAATTGCCGTCATCGACCGTTTTTATGAAAACGACCGCTGGAACGCACCGATGTGGCAGATGGATGCAAGCATGGAAAAGAAATTCAAGAATGGATGGAGCATCTTCGCCAAAGCCCAAAATCTGCTCAACACCTCACTGATACGCTATTATCATGCCAACGATCGCAACGCCAACCTGCAGAACGTGAGAAAATATGATGGCGGCGTGGTGGAACGTGAAGAAAAAAACGGTATCAGCCTGAACGTCGGAGTGAGATGGAGAGTGTTCTAAAAGTGTGTTCAAATAGAATGTAAAATAAAAGATTACCAACTATATTAATTTGAAAAAATATGATGAAGAAAGTAATGAGTATGCTGCTCATGGTCATCACCATGACAGCCGTTGCCACGCTGACCTCATGTAGCGATGACGACAATGAGAATGTGACATTGAGCAAATTCACCATCGACCCAACGGCCACAACGCTCACACCTGGAGAAACACTCGAGGTAAAAACACAATTCTTTCCCGAAAATGTTGACAACAAAAACGTTACATGGACTTCGTCCGACAACGAAGTGGCTACTGTCAGCAATGGTGTATTGACTGCTCTCAAACCAGGTAACGCCACCATCACTGCAACTCCCGAAGACATGCCACAACTGGCTCAAAAACTCAGCATCAACGTGGTAAACAATGCCATGACCGCCGAAGGTGAGGTGTCTGGCACATGGAAGGCATATACTACCGTTACCGTGACAGGTCAGGTAAAAGTGCCTGAAGGCAAGAGCCTTACCATAGAAGAAGGTGTGGAGATAATCTTCAATTCTTCAGACGCCAAAGGCACAGGTATCGAATTTACCGTGGATGGCAACATCTATTGCCAAGGCACCCAAGAGGCTCCTATCCTCTTCTCAATCCCTGCCACCGAGCGCAACTACCAGAATGTAACCAACTGCAAGAACCTGTGGGGAGGCATCATGCTCAACAACAAGGCTGCCGATGCCGAGGCTCTCTTCGACAACTGCATCATCGAATATGCAGGCAGTGCGATGACTGAGACTTCTCCCTCTGTGGTTTCGGGCATCTATACCGCAGGCGAGGATTATGGTGTACAGATCACCACGGGTCCACAGTTCAAAGGCAAGCTTGTGGTCAACTCTTGCACCATTCGCTACGGTTTTGCCGACGGTATCTACATGCAGGGCGGTGAGGCCATTATCACCCACAACATCTTTGCCGGCAACGGATCAACAGGTGGCGAAGCAGTCAATGTAAAGGCTGGAACAAGCACTCTCGTTGCCTATAACGTGATGTACAGCCCCAACACCAACGGACTGAAACTGTCAAGTTCCGGTCAGGACGATGCCGCCGGCCGCGGTCAGGCAAAGTGTGTGGCCTACAACAACACCATCATCAATGCCGGATGGAGACGCGACGGAACAAAGGGTGGCTGTATCTATGTGGAGAAAAACATCCAGGCCAACGTGTTCAACAACCTGATGGTCAACTGCAAATACCGTGCACAGGCACCCAAATGGGGCACACCTGGTGTTTCGGATGGTTGCGACGACAAGTCGGTTATTGACTACAACTGCTATGCAGCAAGCAGCATCGTGAGCACCTTGCAGCAAGACATCGATGACCAAACCACAGTGCCTTACCTCAACTATGTGTCCAACAAGAATTATGCTGATGCTGTGGACGCCCATAGCTTGATAGCCAAAGGTGCCAACGACCTTGGTCTTGCATTTGCCAGCTATCCAATCGACACCAACAAACTGGACAATCCGCTTTATGATGATACATGGAATTTTGCCGCCACAACTCTGCCTTCGGGTACAACCGATGGATCATCGTTGACAGGCATCGTGAAGACTTCGCTTCAGGTAGGTGGCAAGACATACACCGCCGATGCTCCACAACAATTCTTCGGAGCCAAGAAATAAGAGCAATAGATTCAAGGTGGTATTAATTCCACCTTAACATAAATTTCCGCAAATGATCCTTGAACATCATTGATTCAGGGGTGATTTGCGGAATTTTGCGTTGTTAAAAAAAATATTTTTGTGACAAAGCAGAAATATGGCGGTTTTCTTTGATAAGCCGACAAAATGATGTAACTTTGCAGATGGATGAAAAATCCT
>SFEK01000134.1 GCA_004557285.1 Bacteroidales bacterium
GATTTGCGTCGTCAGTTCGTGCATACGGCGATAGAGGGTGCTCACGCTGTGATGGTCGATGTTCTTGACGAATGGTTGAAGTGAGATGTGGAATTTTTTCTTACGCGCAATCTTCTCTGTGATGATGCCTTGAATCAACAGAGGAGCAAAAAAGAGAGCAACTGCAACGTCTATCGAAGTACATTTTCTCAAGAAAGTTGTAGATTCAGACACAATTTTTTCATTGGGAATGAAGCGGAGAAGCATCATTTCCTCTTCAGACAGTGCCAAAACATGTTGGCTGGTGGGAATGTCGTGATTTTCCATAAATGGCCTCCATGATTTTAAAATTGATTAGCGTTGTAGAAATAACAATTAGTAAAATTTTCCATTGCAAATATATGATATTCCCCTGAAATGACAATACAATTTGACTGAATTATTTTCGAATTTCAATATTATTAACATAAATATTTTTTTGCACCATACTGGGTTGATTTCGACAAAAAAGACGTTTTTATGCTTGAAAAGTGTAAAAAAAATATAATTTGAAACATAGTTGACGCAGAAATGAAACAAAACATTTTTTTCTTGGATGTTAAAACAAAAAATCGTAACTTCGCATCACAAATATTTATGTCGAACTGCAATCAATAAAAACAACAGCAATTATGAAACAAACGACCGAAAAAACATTTGCTCTTTATGAGGACTGCACCAAAGTGTTGAACCATGACATGGTGTCGATGGAAGACATATTCCACATGGTGGTGAACCATGTGGAACTGAGGTATCGCACCGAGGCCTACCGCAAGGCCTTGGATGCCAAATTGCCCGCCGAAACCTTGAAGAAGATGAAGGCGGCCTTCCCCCTGATGCTTCCCGCCGCCGTGTGCGAGGGCGGCCGCAAGAAGGAGTGTATCAAGGCCTATACCTATTGCTGCCAGGCCGACATCGACGGCCTCTCTGCCGACCGCATGGCCGAGGCCAAACGCCGCCTGCAGCAGCTGCCCTTCGTGGCCATGTATTATGAGTCGATGAGTGGCCACGGACTGCATGTGCTCTATGCCTACCAGATACCCAATGCGGGTTTCACGCCCGAGGTGTATCGGCAGGCCTTCCGCCAGGGCAACAAGAAGATTGCCGAGGCCATTGTGGCCGATTTCGACCCGCAGGTGGAGTCGGCCGTTCACGGCGCTTCGCTCTGCCACGACAGTGAGGCCTGGCTCAACCCCGATGCCGAACCGCTGAAGGTCGATATGAGCCTGACCTTGCAAAAGAAAGATGCCAAGAAAACCCTGGTGAACAAACAGCCGCAGTCGCAGAAAACATGGCCCAAGGGGTGGACAAAAGACCGTGTGTTCGAGTTGGCCGAGAAATATGTAAAAGGCTCTGCCACTGGCGATTTCACCCCGGGCAACCGCCACAACTATCTCGTGTCGCTGGCCATGCTGCTCTCTGATTTCGGCATGGCCGAAGGCACTGCCGCCGAGATGATGCAGCAGGCCTATGGTGATATATATCAAGAGGAGAAGATAGACCGCCTTGTGGCCAGCTGCTACAAGACCGCCGCCCCCGCCCACGGACTGAAACAGCTGCCCGGCACGGCATCGAAAGATCATCGCAAAGCCGATGTGAAGATGAGGATTTGTGCCGACTGGATCAGCCGACAAGGGCTGCTCTTCGACGAAATTTCTGGCAAAATTGTATTTCCGGACACTCTCCGTGAACTGACAGACCGCGACATCAATACCATGATGCTCAACTGTAACGTAGATACAGAGTGTAATATTCCGAGCAATGTGTTCAGGGCGATGCTGATGAGCGAGATTGTGCCCAAATTCAATCCCCTCATCACTTATCTCGATAGCCTGCCCGAATACAACCCCCATGAGCGCGGCAGTGTCATCGAGCGTGTGGCCAACATGGTGCATGTGGCCCATTCGCCCCTGGAGGTGTTCGACTGCTATGCCGACAAGGAAGCTCTGCAGAAAGAGCTGCAACGGTTTTTCGTAGATACGTTCAAAAAATGGTTTGTGGCCATGGTGGCTTCGTGGATCAAGCCCGGCATCGTGAACCACAGTATGCTGGTGCTCATCGGCGAGCAAGGGATTTACAAGTCCACCTTTCTCGATGCATTGATGCCAGAGGAGCTCGCCGGATACCGCTGCCGCCAGATGGCCGTGGATTTCGACAACAAAGACGAGCTGTTGAGGGCAACAGAGTTTGTGCTGATCAACCTTGACGAGTTTGACCGCCTCTCCGACAAAGACCTCGACGCCCTAAAAGCCATCATCACAACAACAGATGTGAATGTACGGGCACCATACGGGACCACCAAGGAACGCCGTATGCGCATAGCCACTTATTGCGGTTCGGGAAACAAGTTGCAATTTCTCACAGACAGAAGCGGCAACAGAAGGTTTCTGCCCTTCTATGTCAAGAGCATCGATTCGCCCTTTGAGCATCCCCTGCCCTGCAATGAGATGTATGCCGAAGCCTTGTGGCTCATCACGAAGGAGAATTTCAAATACTGGTTCACCACCGATGACGTGAGGTCGATGTCAAAACATGTGGAGAAATTTGCAGATGTGACCCCCGAGGAAGAACTGATTGATGTATATTTTGCCGTGCCGCGCACAGGCAGCGAATTTCCCGAGACACGCCCTGTGGTGTTTCTAACCACAGCTGAGATTTCGGCCAAGCTCACGTCACTGGGCAACATCAAGAAGCCCGTATCGCTGCGTATGCTCAACATGATCATGCGGCAGAAGGGATTTCAACGCAAGAGAATGCCCGGCAACGGCTCGCGCGGTTTTTTCGTTGTAGAGCTTGATGCAACCACCGTAAACAACAACCGCTCGGTGCCGAGGGTGTGATTTTGTCCTCTTTCAAGGTGAAGGGGTGTGACACTTATCGCAAGGTGTGACACTTATTTTATAAACCCCATAGGCATTTTTTTTTTTTTCAAAATAAAAAAAAAAAAATGCGCTATAAGTTTAAAATTTTAGTGTCACAAGCGTCACAAGTGTCACACCCAAAGCCTCGAAAAGCGCTTAGAAACCATGAGAAAGAGCCAATAGGAAATATTGTATGTCACTAAATATCAGATGTTTATGAAACATTTACGGTCACATTACAGACATCGCATCGCCCCACTGGCAGGTGTGACACTTGTTGCCGCCAAAAACATCCATCTGCACGGCCGGGGGCAACGTGAGGGTGGTTTCGGGCCTGAAATAGGCCTCGCCCCACCCCATCACGGGATCCGGAAAGCCACGGTAACGATTTTCAAAATCGTATATTACGATTCCCGAAATTGTATAGTACGATATCCCAAATCGTATAGTACGATATTCCAAATCGTATAGTACGATATTCCGAATCGTATAGTACGATATTCAACAACCACAGCTTATCTTTAACGACAATAAAACCAAGCCACAATATGAAACAAGACAAACCATTCGTGCGCCGCATGTACCAGAAACAAGAACTGGCCTTGCTCTATTTTCCGCACCTCAGGCCACATGCCGCCACCAACCGTCTGCTGCGCTGGATCAACCAGTGTGGCCAACTGCATAGCGAACTGCAACTCACGTTCTACAATGTCCATGCACGCTATTTCACCGTGAAGCAGGTTGACCTCATTGTCCATTATCTGGGCGAGCCTGGAGGATGAAGCACCGACAGGCATCAAACGGCCTCGCAAGGCATCAATGGCAGGGCACGGATTTCGTAACTTTGCATCGTGAACATTAACCCGATTTACTCACTTAAAACTTTAAACATCATGATCAACTGTAGCGTAAGCCAACGTGCCGTGATCGGCAAGGAAAAAGAGGGCATCAAGCGTTCATACGCCTACTGCCAGAACGACAATTACATGGACATCGAGAAGTTTTCGGAGCACATCTCCACACACGGCTCGGTGTACAGCGAAGACATCATCGAGGGCGTGCTCAAGAAGGCCGTCAAGTGCATGGTGGAGAAATTCAAGGAGGGCTACCGCATCGACCTGGGCGTGCTGGGCGTGTTCTATCCGCGCATCATCAACAAGAGCTGGCGCGAACTGCCCGTGATGCCCAAAGACTTCACCCCATCGCTCCACATCCAGGGCATCAACATCGTGTGGGAACGCTCTGAAAAGCTCTCCAACCTGGGCGACGACATCGAATACAACATCGTGGCCAGTCGTGCCGCACAGGCTGCCCTGCTCAAGGCCGAAAAAGAGGGACTCGACAACGTTGACCTCACGGCCATCAAGAACAAGCCCACACCCGAACCTTCTGACCCTTCGGGCAGCGACAGTGGTTCGACCGGCACTGACCCCGGACAGGGCGGCAGCGGCGGTTCTTCTTCTACTCCTGATGAAGAGGGCGGCGGAGGTCTCGGCGCCTGACAACAGGTGCGCTGACTCAGTGCACCTGCAAGAATGACTTATTGTGGGTGCCATCCGTCTGATGAAGCTGATGGACAGCACCCACCCTCACTGAAAAATCAACCCTTAAAAAAACTTCAACAATTATGAGCAAACTGAGAAACATCAACTGGCAGATCATCATCAACGCCATCTGTACCATCATCACCACCCTGATCGGTGCCACCACGCTGACATCTTGTGTCATGGGCAACGTTTGAAAACCTGTAAAAACCTGAAAGCATTATGGTCACTTACACTTATCCACTGATCATCGGAGAGGACGAGGTCCTCTCCGAAAGGCATCACCTCAGCAAGGTGGAATCCGGACTGATGATGATGCAGGCCGACAGCGTGCGCTGGCTGGTGATACACTGCACGGCCACACGCTCCGACCGCGACTATACCGAAGAGCAGCTGCTGCGCGACCATCGCCGGCGTGGATTCCGCACCGTGGGCTATCACTTCTACATCCGCCGCAGCGGCATCGTCACCCAGCACCGCCGTCTGCTTGAGGTGGGTGCCCACTGCCGTCCCTACAACCGTTGCAGCATAGGCATCTGCTATGAGGGCGGACTGGATGCCGAGGGGCATCCCTGCGACACCCGCACCACCGAGCAGCGTGAGCAGCTTCTGGCCCTGCTCATCCGCCTGAAGCGTCTGTTCCCGCGCACCCTCATCCGCGGTCATTGCGAAATGCAGGGTGCCACACCCAAGGCCTGCCCCTGTTTCCTGCCCAGCAGCGAATACGGCTATCTCGACGAAATCAATGTATAGGGATGCGCCGGCCAACTGCAATCGAGTAGGTCGGAAAACGGAGTAAGTTTTCTGACCTACCCTATTTCCGGAATTGAGTACCATCATCCCAAATCACTCCATTTTCCAGAGTTTCTTCAGGACTGGCTGGGTGTTGACCAGAGCATCAATGTCATGGTATTCTTTGGCTTTGACAGGATCACTCATGACATATTGCTGCACAATGTAAGTATGTTGACTTCATTGCCGATGTAGTGCAGCCCTATTCACAGGTTACTTACGCCCTGAAGGGCCGCAGTGCACAGCCCAGGGCAACGTCTGGATAAGTTGATACGGTTCTATGTCATATTTTTGTTTATTTCTGCTCGTTTTACAAGAAAATTTATTACTTTTGCTCCATATTAAGAGATAGTAAAATGGCAGACAACAAGATAAATATCCGCAAACTGGAAGCAGACCTTTGGGAGTCGGCTGACTTGCTTCGTGCAGGTAGTAAATTGACATCGAGCCAATACTGTATGCCAGTGTTGGCGTTGCTGTTTTTAAGATATGCATACAGCCGCTTCAAGATGGTGGAAGCAGAACTACTAAAGAATCGCCCAAGCCGTGGTGGACGTGTTATG
>SFEK01000011.1 GCA_004557285.1 Bacteroidales bacterium
ATGAACGATGGTGTCTCACTGAATTGCAGGTCGGGATTAGTTGACTATCCAAATGCGTGCTTGGTTGATAATGAATACAATAAATGACATACAAAAAGTGGAACGAACCTCTCGGTCAGTTCCACTGAAAAATCAACCTAAAATGATATAAACTTAGAAATCATCATAATTTTCCAATTACTCCCAATTTGGTGGCCCTGAGGAAGTCAACGATGTTGCGTATCTCCTTGCTGTCGGGCACCTGTTCCTCCACCTGCATGAGTGCGTCGAACACGCTTGTCTGGCCGTGGAAGATGAGGCGGTAGGCGTTGGCAATGTGTGCAATCACCTTTTCAGAGACACCATAGTTGCGCAGCAATGTCTCGTTCACACCGCCGTATTTCACGGGATTGTCGGTGGCGATGATAAACGGAGGGATATCTTTGCTGAAGCGGCATCCGCTCTGTATCATTGAGGCATCGCCCACACGGGCCCCGGGATTGGCGATGACACCCGAGGAGAATATCACACGGTCGCCGATGACGCAGTCGCCGGCAATCTTCGTGCCGTAACCAAAGACATTGGCTTTGCCGATTTTGGTGTCGTGAGAGATGTGCACTCCTTCCATGAGGAAGTTCATGTCGCCAATCACTGTCTGGCCATCGCTGTGTGTGGCACGGTTGATGACCACGTTCTCACGGATGGTGTTGTCATTGCCGATCATCAGTGTGGTGTCCTCGCCCGTATAGTTGAAGTCTTGAGGTATGGCTCCCAGTACGGTGTTCTGGTACACACAGTTGTTCTTTCCCATGCGTGTGCCTTTCATGATGCAGACATTGGGGAAGATGACGCAGTTGTCACCAATCTCCACATCTTCTTCGATGTAGGCAAATGGGTATATCTTGACATTGTTCCCGATTTTGGCTTTCGGGCTTATTTCTGCTTTAGGACTTATCATGTTGTTGAATTTTAGTTGTGGCGGTCAAACCGCCTTATCCAAGATGTATAAATAGGTCAGACGAGGCCTTTTCCCCTAGTCGCGGCCTCCACCAAGTGCGTAGTAGAGATTGACCACAGCCTGCATTTTGTTGAAGTCGTCAACGATTTTCGACAGTTCCACGTTGAGCAGACTCTGCTGTGCGGTAATCACTTCGAGATACGTGCTGCCCGAACTGGCCATGAGGTTCTTGGTGTCTTCAACGTTTTTCTTCAGCACCTCAATCTGTTTGGCCTCGATGTTGCTCTTCTCTTCAGAAGTGTTGTAGAGCACGAGTGCGTTGCTCACTTCGCTGCCTGCTGAGAGTACGGCCTGCTGCCAGGTGTTGTAGGCCTGCTCCTGCTGGGCCTTGGCCACCTTGAGACCGGCAATGAGACGTCCGTTCTGGAAGATGGGCTGCACCAGAGAACCAACGGCGCTGAGCAGCCATTTGCCGGGATTGACGATGCCCATACCGCTGCTGTTGGTGAAGGCGCCGCTGCCGCTGATGGTGATGCTGGGATAGAATTTGGAGCGGGCATTCTCCACGTTGTAGAAACACTGTGCCAGTGACATCTCTGCATAATGCACGTCGGGACGGTTGTTGAGCATCTGCAGGGCAATGCCCGTGCTGAAATTGGTGGGCAGCGACTGCTCGTCGAGCTTGCCGCGGCTGATGGCCTGTGCCTGTTGTCCGAGCAGCAGAGAGAGCGAATTTTCAACCTCGCGGATTTGTCGCTTGAGGTCGGCTTTCTGTGCCTGCACGGAATAGTAGTTGGCCTCTGCACTCTGCACCGATGTTGAACGGTAGCCCACTTTGTTGTCTTTCAGGAATTTCATGGTTTCCCATGTTTCCTTGGTCAGGCGTTCCATGTCGTTGACCACCTCAAGCTGCTTGTCGAGCATGAGCAAGGTGTAATATGAGTTGGCCACACCTGCAATGAGCTTGGTCTTCACCACCAGTTGGTAGTCTTTGGTGGCCAGAAGAGACATCTGTGCGCTGCGTTTGAGCGAGAGCAGGTTGCCAAACAGGTCGATGCTCCAGCTGGCGTTTACAGGCAGGGAGTAGGTCTGCGAGGCCTTGCCGCCGTCCCATGAGGCAATGGTTCCCTGTGGAGTGAAAGAGAAGGCGGGCACGAATGCCAGTTTGGCAGATATCAACTGTGCCTCTACCATCTTCACGTTGAGTGCCGCATTGAGCAGGTTGGTGTTGTGGGCGAGCGCATATTCGATGTGCTGCTGCAGTTGAGGGTCGGTAAACACGCTGCGCCAGGGTAGGTTGCCGAAGCTGGCCGTGTCGGTCACGGCCAAGGTGTCGTTGTCGACCACCACGTCTCTCACCAGGCCTTGGGTTTTGACGTCGGGTCGTTCATATTTGTTGTAGAGGCCGCAGCTGTTCAGCAGAACAGCCACGGACGCAAGTGCTATGATTTTGTTTTTCTTCATTTTATTCTCCTTTCTTGCCTTTTTCTATGGGATAAGTGTATTGCAAGAGTTCAGTGTCAACGGCTGCGGTCTCTTCACCCTCAAACTCGATGGGCTTGATTTTCTCCTGCAGATACTGGAAGATGACAAACAGTGCGGGCACAATCATGATCTGGCATATCATACCGATAAGCATACCGCCGATGGCTGATGCACCCAGTGTCTGGTTGCCGTTGGCTCCTACACCAAAGGGCCACAGCAACGGCAGCAGACCGATGATCATGGCCAACGACGTCATCAGAATAGGACGCAGACGGGCACCGGCACCAAGCACGGCACTCCATGAAATGGCCATACCCGTGCGGCGACGCTCCAGCGCGAACTCTACGATAAGGATGGCATTCTTGGCCAACAGACCGATCAGCATGATGAGCGAAATCTGCATGTAGATGTCGTTCTGCTTGCCGAAGAGGTTGGTGAACAGGAATGCACCTGCCAGACCGAACGGAATGGAGAGGATAACCGACAGCGGCAGTAGGTAGCTCTCATACTGTGCACTCAGGATGAGATAGACGAAGAGCAGACACAGGGCGAAGATAATCGCTGTGGTGTTGCTCGACTGCTGCTCTGAACGGGTAAGACCGGAGAAGTCGTAGGTGTAGCCGGCAGGAAGCACCTGTTTGGACACTTCGTTGACGGCCTTGATGGCATCGCCCGATGAATAGCCGTCAGCGGCTGCTGCATTGACATCGATAGACGTGAAGAGGTTGAAACGGCCGATGGTCTGAGGACCGTAGACCCTTGTCAGATTGACAAACTCCTTGATGGGCGACATCACGCCTGAGGCGGTGCGCACATAGATGCTGTTCAAGCTCTTGTAGTCTTCACGGGTCTTGGGGTCGCCTTGCACATACACACGGTAGAGTTTGCCATAGGCATTGTAGTTGGAGGCGTACATACCACCGTAGTAACCCTGCATGGCGGTGAGCACGGTTGCGGGAGAAATTCCGCTTTGCTTACATTTGGCCACATCCACATCAATGAGATACTGGGGATAGTCGGAGCGGAATGTGGTCATCGCATTGCTGATTTCGGGGCGCTCATTGAGGGCGGCCAAGAAGTCGTGTGTCACTTTGGAGAATCGTTCCACGCTGCCACCTGTGCGGTCTTGCATAGAGAATGTCAGACCGTTAGACACAGAGAAACCTTGAACCATAGGAGGCTGGAAGGCCAGAATCTGTGCGCCCTTGATCGAGGCTGTCTGCTTGTAGATCATGCCCAGTACGGCGTTAGACTGCTCGGTAAGGCTACGGTCTTCAAACGGTTTCAGCTTAAGGATGAATGCACCCTGGTTGGAACCCTGTCCGGCAATGAAGTTGTAACCCGTGATGCGCAGACGGTGCTCGATGGCCGTGTTGGTGATGAACATGGAGTCGACCTTGTCCATCACCTTGTTGGTGGCGTCAAGACTGGTGCCGGGAGGCATGGATATGGTGCAGAACACGGTACCTGTATCTTCATCGGGGATAAGACCCGTGCGGGTGTTCATCGCTGTGATGCCGAGGATGGCAATGGCCACGATGACCGTGATGCCGGCGATGACCTTATGCTCGATGATGCGGCGTACGCCGTTTTTGTAGCGGTCGAGCAGTTTGTTGTAGGAGGTGTTGAATGCCGCATGGAAACGGTCTATCTTCGACATCTTGCGCTCTTTGCCGTGCTCGTCTTTCGGCTTGAGCAGGATAGCACAGAGGGCAGGAGAGAGGGTCAGCGCGTTGAGTGCCGAGATGACGATGGATATGGCCATGGTCACACCAAACTCGCGGTAGAACGTTCCTGAGGTGCCGCTGATGAACGATACCGGGATGAACACCGCCGACATCACAAGGGTGATGGAGATGATGGCACCAGAGATTTCGTTCATGGCATCAATGGAGGCCATTTTGGCCGACTTGTAGCCAAGGTCGAGTTTGGCATGCACGGCTTCCACCACCACAATCGCGTCGTCCACCACAATCGCAATGGCAAGTACCAATGCGGACAGGGTGAGCAGGTTGATGGAGAATCCGAATATCCACAGGAAGAAGAACGTACCTATCAGTGACACAGGCACCGCAATCATAGGGATGAGCGTCGACCTGAAGTCTTGCAGGAAGATGTAAACCACCAGGAATACCAGCAGAAGAGCCTCGAACAGCGTCTTGACCACTTCGTGGATCGAGGCGAAAAGGAATTCGGTGGTGTCTTGCATCATCTGGATCTTCATGCCGGGAGGGAATGTCTCGGAGAGGCCTTCGCAGAGTTCCTTCACGTCGGCAACAATCTGTGTGGCGTTGGAGCCTGCGGTCTGTGCCACCATCATCATCAATGCCGGGTTGGCATCAACGCTCGAAAGCACGGAGTAGTACGAGGCACCCACTTCTACCTTGCCTACATCCTTCACGCGCAGTGTCTTGCCCATCTCATCCGTCTTGATGATGATGTCGCCAAACTGTTCGGGTGTCTGCAGACGTCCGGTATAGCGCATGGAATATTCGTAGGCATTGGTGCTCTGTTCGCCGAATTTACCGGGAGCAGCCTCAATGTTCTGCTCAGCCAGCACACCGATGATGTCGCTCGGCATGAGGTTGTGGTCCTTCATGCGTGCAGGGTCGAGCCACAGACGCATGGAGTAGGATTTCATACCGATCGACTGGCAGTCGCCGACACCCTCCACACGCTTTACGGCAGGGATGATGTTGATGTCGGCATAGTTGGAGAGGAATTTCTCATCGTAGCGTCCGTCGCTGGTCAATGCCATGATCAGCACGTTCGACGTTTGTCGTTTCTCCACGGTGACACCCTGCTTGGTCACTTCGGCAGGGAGCAGACTGGTGGCCTGCGACACACGGTTCTGCACGTTCACCTGTGCCATGTCGGCGTTGTAGCCCTGTTCAAAGTAAATGGTGATGGAAGCCATACCCTCGTTGGTGGCCGTAGAGGTCATGTAGGTCATGCCCTCCACACCGTTGATTTGCTCCTCCAGCGGAGCCAGTACCGACTTCTGCACGGTTTGTGCATCGGCACCCTGGTAGAATGTCTCCACCATCACTGTTGGTGGCGCAATGTCGGGATATTGCTCAATGGGCAAAGACACCAGACCCAGCAAGCCCAGGATGACCGTCAGCACGGAAATCACCGTCGAGAGCACCGGGCGTTTGATAAATCTATCTAATTTCATCGTTTATCCTTTTAGTTCATCTTTTTCCCATCCGCATGGTCGTTGCGGGTGGATTGTTGTTTCTTTGATTATTTGCCGCCCAAGGCTTCTTTCAGTTTCTTGGCGTCGCCCTGTGCCTCGCCGAGGGCCTGGGCCTTCTTGATTTTCTCTGCATACTGTGCTTCGGTGATGGGCTTGATTTCAGCACCGTCGGTCAGTGCGGTGATACCGCTCACCACAATCTTCTCGCCCACCTTCAGTCCGCCGGTCACGATATAGTTGTTGCCGTCGTTGTTGGGAGATACGGTGATTTCGGTGTATTTCACCTTGTTGTTGGCACCCAGCACATAGACAAAGAATTTGTCCTGCACCTGTACAGTGGCATCCTGTGGAATGACGATGGCGGCATTGTCGTTGTGAGGCACAACGATTGCGCCCGAGCCACCGGTCTTCAGCAGATGTTCGGGGTTGGGGAAGTCGGCGCGGATAGACACCGAACCTGTGGTGCGGTCGATGACACCGCTGACTGTTACCACACGACCCTCGTGGCCGTAGATGCTGCCGTCGGCAAGTTTCAGTTTCACCGCAGGATAATCCTTGATGGCTGCGGTCAGTCCGCCGCTTGTCCTGGTCATTTCAATCAGGTCTTTCTCTGTCATGGAGAAATACACCTGCATGGTAGAAATGTCTGATACGGTGGTCAGCGGCTGTTGGCTCGATGCACTCACCAGTGCGCCCACCTTGTAGGGCAGGTCGCCCACCACGCCGTTGGCAGGACTGGTGACATAACAGAAGTCAAGGTTCTGCTTGGCCGAGATGTAGCTGGCCTCAGCCTGTGCAAGGCTTGCCTTGGCTGTCTCGTAGCTGTTTTTGGCCGCCTGCAGTTCGTAGGAACCGATGACATTGTTGTTGAACAGTTTCTGGTTGTTCTCGTAAGTCAGTTTGGCGGTGTTGAGCTGAGCTTTGGCGGCATTCACCGAAGCCTTGGCCTGACGTGCTGCGGCCTCGTAGGTCACATTGTCGATCACGAAAAGCAGTTGGCCTTTCTTTACCGTTTGTCCTTCATGCACGCAAAGCCGGGTGATGAAACCCGAAACCTTCGGGCGTATCTCCACGTCTTGCACACCTCTCACGGTGGCGGGATACGTTGTTTCCAAAGCCGCGCTTTGGGTTCCAATGGTTCTCACGGCATACTCGTTGTCGCCGAAATTGGGTTTTCCTTGCTTGCCTCCACAAGCCACCAGCATGGCTGTTGCAGCAATAAGCATTAACAATTTGTTCTTTTTCATACCTATTTTTATATATATCAATTAATCAAAAAAAATAATGTACTTTTGCACTCACGGCAGTGATGTTGTTAGCCGCAGGGTGAAAACTCATTGCATGGATTGAAGTTTTCGGAGTGCAAAAGTACATATTTATATTGTAACTATAGTCAACTATAAATGATAATTATTGTGTTTTAACCGATTTTTGCGTAATGATTCCCATTTCCTTGGCTTTGGTCAAGAGAAGTTTCATCAGTGGTTCGCGCTCATTGGGCACACGGTTGTCCAGTACGGCGTCTTTGAGTGCCTTTTTGAGCAGTCCCACCTCCCTTGACGGATTAAGGTGAAACATCTCCATGATTTCGGTGCCGTCGATGCAAGGCTGCAGCAGTCGCTTGTAGTCTTTTTCCCTCAAGTCGTGCAGTTTGGTGCGCACGATGCGGAAGTTTTCAAGGAAATGTCTTTTCCTCACCTCGTTTTTGCTGGTGATGTCGGCCTCGCAGAGCATCATCAGGTCGTCGATGTCGTCGCCGGCGTCGTTCATCAGTCGTCTCACGGCACTGTCGGTCACCACTTCGTCGGCAATGACGATAGGCCGCATGTGCAGGTCAACCATTTTCTGCACATATTTCATTTTGCTGTCCAGTGGCAGTTTCAGTCGTCTGAACACCTCGGGAACCATCTTTGCGCCGATGAAATTGTGGTTGTGGAACGTCCATCCGTTGGCATTGTCCCATCGCTTGCTTTTTGGTTTGCCGATATCGTGCATCAGCGCGGCCCATCTCAGCCACAGGTTGTCAGAGCGTTTGCACACATTGTCGAGCACCTCCAGGGTGTGGTAGAAATTGTTTTTGTGTGCCCTTCCGTTGCGAGTCTCCACGATGTCGAGAGCTGTAAGTTCGGGCAAAATCAGTTGCAGCAGTCCGCAGCGGTGCAGGTCAACCAGTCCCTTGCTCGGCGTGCGTGTCATCATGATCTTGTTCAGTTCGGTCTGTATGCGTTCACCGCTGATGATTTTGATCCTTGAGGCATTACGTTCAAGTGCCTCAAAGGTTTCGTCGTCGATGAAGAAGTTGAGCTGTGTGGCAAACCTGATGCAGCGCAGCATGCGCAGGGGGTCGTCAGAGAATGTGATGTCGGGGTCGAGCGGTGTGCGTATGATGCCGTCCTGCATGTCGAGCACCCCGTCAAAGGGATCGACCAGTTCGCCGAACCTGTTGGCATTGAGGCACACGGCCAGGGCGTTGATGGTAAAGTCTCTCCGGTTTTGGTCGTCTTCCAGCGTGCCGTCTTCCACGATGGGTTTTCTGGAGTTCCGTTGGTAGCTTTCCCGTCTTGCACCCACAAACTCCACCTCCATGTCGCCATATTTCACCTGTGCCGTGCCGAAATTGCGGAACACTGAAATCTTGGCTTTCTTTCCGAGCTGTTTCTTCAGGGCGTCGGCCACCTGTATGCCGCTGCCCACCACCACCACGTCGATGTCGGACGAGGGACGTTCAAGAAACAGGTCGCGCACATATCCACCCACCACATAGCACTCCATGCCGAGCGAATCGGCTGCGGCAGAGATTTTATGGAAAATATCATGGTCGAGCAGTTGCGCCAGGTCATCGTTTGTAAGTAATCTCATAGTTTTTTTTCTTAGCGGATGCAAAATTACAAAAAAATGTCTAACTTTGCGAAGATAAAAAAGGAAAAGTAAAATGATGAAGAAAATTACAGCCATCTGTGCGCTTTGCGCCACCATGACGTTGTGTGCCTGCCAGGATGGCGGCAACGACGAAAAAGCCATGGCCCTGCTCGCCCAGGCCACCGGGCATCTGGAGAAGAAACAATATGCTGAATGTCTGCAACTGATAGATTCTCTGCGCAAGACCTATCCCAAGGCCATTGCTGCCCGCAAAGAGGCACTCGCCCTCTACCAGCAGGCCGAACTGCAGCGTGCACAGCAGCATGTTGCCCTCACCGACGGTGCCTTGCAGGAAGCCGAACGCCGCTATCAAGCCATGCGGCAACAGGTCGAGGCTCTGAAGGCCACCGGCGAGGCCACGGCAGCACAGCTGACGCAGCTCACACGCATGAGAATGTTGCGCGATTCGCTCCAGACCGTTTTCGATGTCGAGTGTGCAAAAATAAGGTATATCAAGAAAAAGATGCAATAATGCTTGTATTTCAGTTAAAATGACTAACTTTGCACCCAAAATACGATGCCTATGTCGAAAGATACATTCCATACAGACGAACAATTCAAGGAGGCGATCAAGGAGTGCAGGACCTTGTTTGCAAAGAAATTGCACGACTATGGTCCTTCGTGGCGCATCCTGCGCCCCATGTCACTCACCGACCAACTGTTCATCAAAGCCAAGCGCATACGCAGTCTTGAGGTGAAGAAAGAGTCGCTCGTGGGCGAGGGCATACGTCCTGAGTTTGTGGCTTTGGTCAATTACGGCATTGTGGGACTGATACAGCTTGAGCAGGGCTTTGTGGATGCCCCCGACATCACGGCAGAGCAGGCCATGACGCTCTACGACGGCTGGGCCACCAAGACGCTCGAACTGATGATCAGGAAAAACCACGACTACGACGAGGCATGGCGGTCGATGAGGGTGAGCAGCTACACTGACTTTATCCTCACCAAACTGCAGCGCATCAAGGAAATCGAAGACCTGCAGGGCGATACGCTCGTTTCAGAAGGCATTGATGCCAACTATATGGACATCATCAATTATGCGGTGTTCGCATTGATAAAACTTTCATGACGTGGGATGAGTGTTAAGACTGTAATCCTCGGGGCCGTTGTCAACGTGCTGCGTGTTGTCGTGGCATCGACATTTGTCTTCTCGGGATATGTGAAGGCCATCGACCCCTTAGGCACACAATACAAGTTGCATGACTATCTGGAGGCGTGGCATCTCATTGAATATGTGCCCGACTTCGTCACCCTTGTCGCTGCCGTGCTGTTGGGTGGAGCTGAGTTTTGTCTTGGCGTGTTCCTGCTCTTTGCCGTGCATCGACGCCTGGTCAGCCGCCTGCTGTTTGCCATGATGTGTGTCTTGACACCGCTCACACTTTGGCTTGCCATTGACAATCCCATCAGCGACTGTGGGTGTTTTGGTGATGCCGTGCCGCTCACCAACTGGCAGACTTTCTACAAGAACGTGGCCCTGCTGGCAGCCACCACGGTGCTCATGGTTGCCCCGCACAAGATGGGGCGTTTCATCAGTCTTGCCAACCAATGGATAGTGGTGACCTACACCCTGCTGTTTATCCTGCTTTCCAGCGGCAACAGCCTGTATGATTTGCCGCCGTTTGATTTCCGCCCCTACCGTGTGGGCACCGACATCAAGCAGGGGATGGAGATACCTGAGGGGGCCAAGCCGCCGAAGTTTGAGACCGTGTTCGTGCTGGAAAAAGACGGGGAGCAAAGGGAGTTTACCCTTGAGGATTATCCCGACTCCACTTGGACGTTCATCGACAGCAAGACCGTCACCGTCGAAGAGGGCTATGTGCCGCCCATACACGATTTTATGATGCAGACCCTTGACGGGGGAGAAGATGTCACCGACAGCATCCTCAGTCGCAGAGGATATACTTTCTTGTTCGTGTCGCCTCATTTGGAACAGGCCGACGATGCCAACTTCGGCACCATCGACCGCATCTATGAATACAGTCAGGAACATGGCTATCCGTTTGTCGGACTCACGGCCACTGGCGAGGCAGGCATAGCGCGGTGGCGCGAACTGACGGGGGCCGAGTATCCGTTTTACAATATGGATGCCATCACCCTCAAGACCATCATCCGCAGCAATCCCGGATTGTTGCTCCTCAAAGATGGAGTCGTGGTGGGCAAATGGAGCCATAACCGCCTGCCCGAACTCGACGAGGTTGCGCCCCCGCTGCCGCAGACCCCCTACGGCGTGATTCGGCAAGAATCGGTGTCGGGCAAGGTGTCGCAGATACTGCTCCTCTATCTGCTGCCTTTGCTGCTGCTCTCGTTGGCCGACCGTACATGGAAATTCACCCGCTGGATAAGCAACAAGACATTTACCTATTCAATATATAAACGTTTAAAAGGGAAAAAGAAAATGAGAAAGAAAATTGTAGCAGGAAACTGGAAAATGAACATGAACCTGCAAGAAGGTGTGGCACTCGCCAAAGAACTGAATGAGACTCTGGCCGGCAAGCAGCCCAACTGCGATGTGGTCATCTGCACTCCGTTCATCCATCTGGCCAGTGTGGCACAGTTGCTCAATCAGGATGTCATCGGCCTTGGCGCAGAAAATTGTGCCGACAAGGAAAAAGGTGCCTACACCGGCGAAGTGTCTGCCGAGATGGTCAAGAGCACAGGTGCACAGTATGTTATCCTTGGTCACTCAGAGCGTCGTGGCTATTATGGCGAGACACCCGAAATCCTGAAGGAAAAGGTGCTGCTCGCTTTGAAAAACGGCTTGAAGGTCATCTTCTGCATCGGCGAGAGCCTTGAAGAGCGTGAGGCCAACAAGCAGAACGAGGTGGTCAAGGCCGAACTTGAGGGTAGCGTGTTCAACCTCACTGCCGAGGAGTTCAAGAACATCATCATTGCCTACGAACCCATCTGGGCCATCGGTACAGGCAAGACCGCTACTTCTGACCAGGCTGAAGAAATCCATGCCTATATCCGCAGCATCGTGGCTGAGAAATACGGACAGGACGTGGCCGACGCTACCAGCATTCTCTACGGCGGCAGCTGCAAGGCCAGCAACGCTCCCGAACTGTTTGCCAAACCCGACATCGACGGCGGACTCATTGGCGGCGCTTCATTGAAGGCAGCCGACTTCCTGGGCATTGTTGACGCCTGGAAATAATCCGCAACCCACCAATACATCTGCGGCGGAGCAGGCTCAGCACCTGCTCCACCGCATGTTTCCACTATCATCTTTATCAACGAAAACTCTATGAACATGAAACAATTCGCCGCAGCGTTGATGACAACCTTCGCCTGCACCAATATCGTCTGTGCCCAATCATTCATCGGAGATCTGAAAGCGAAGAAAAACGGTCAGGGCACGGTAACAGTCACCCAAAGCAGCGAAATCGACGAATTGGTTGACAAGGCACACCTGGTGAAGACAACACCGGCAGCTCCACCGCAGCCGCATCGCGACAACAGTGCGGCCACCCACCAGACAACGGGCCATGCCGAACACACCGCGCCACGCCCCTCGACAGAAGCCGAACAGCCCATGGTCAACGTCAACACCGGCAAGAAGGTGATGCGCAACAGCAAGAAGGTGATGGGCTACAGGGTGCAGGTGTTCTCGGGTGGCAATTCGGGCGCCGACAAGCAGAAAGCCGAGCGCACAGGGTCGGCCATCAAGCAGCTCTATCCCGACCTGCCCGTGTATGTGCATTTCTATTCACCACGATGGATATGCCGCGTGGGCAATTTCCGCACCTACGATGAGGCTGCCCATGTGTTGAAAAACATCAAGAGCATGGGATATCCGCAGGCCTGCATCGTGAAAGGAAAGATATCCGTACCCTCTTATTGACATCAAATACAATACATAAAAAATAGCAAAAACAATGAATCCTGAAACAGAATTCCGTGATGGTCTCGACGATCTGGCATCACATTACCACAGCATCCTCTCGCTCTTGGGCGAAGACACCGGGCGTGAAGGACTGCTGAAGACTCCCATGCGGGTGGCCAAAGCCATGCAGATACTCACACGCGGCTACACGCAAGATGCTCACAAGGTGCTCCTCGACGCGCTTTTCGAGGAAAAATACAACCAGATGGTCATCGTCAAAGACATCGATTTCTTTTCGCTTTGCGAGCACCACATGCTGCCCTTCTATGGCAAGGTGCATGTGGCCTACATCCCCAACGGCTATATCACCGGCCTGAGCAAGATTGCCCGTGTGGTGGATATTTTCAGTCATCGCCTGCAGGTGCAGGAGCGCATGACGCTGCAAATCAAAGACTGCATACAGGAAACCCTCAAGCCATTGGGCGTGATGGTGGTGGTGGAGGCCAAGCACATGTGCATGCAGATGAGGGGCGTGGAAAAGCAGAATTCCATCACCACGACCAGCGATTTCTCCGGTGCCTTCAACCAAGCCAAGACCCGTGAGGAGTTCATGAAATTGTTAAGATAACATTTTTTATCTTTTCATGATGCAAGGTTTTCCCCCTTCGGTGTTTTTACTACCAGTAGTTACCTCTAATTTTAACAAAGCAAAATGAAAAAAATGACCAAATTTTTGATGCTGCTCTTCTGTGGCATCACCGTGTTTTCAATGACCAGTTGTCTCAACGACAGTGATGATGATGGCTATGTAGGCATCGACCCCACGACCTACGCCAATTTTCTTGCCTCTGCATCGGGCAATTACAACGTGGGCACCAAACTTTATTTCTACAACGACACCATCACGGCAGAGAACAACAAGTCGATGACCGACTCCATCATGGGGCTGCGTGCCGTCATCGCCAAAGACTCCTCGTTGGTGCTCTATGATGTGCCCGGCCGAGTGCTCGCTAAGGAAATCAAGAACAACGAACCGCTGAAGATGGCCATTGAAGAGGCCGAGCCGGTGGATATCGTGTCCAAAATCCTGTTCTACAACATCACCCAGGGCTATGGCTATTATTACGTCTATTCCAGTTCGGTGATCTACAACAACCTCGAGTTCAACGGTGGCAAACACAAGGTAGAACTGCAGTTCTACATCCCGTCGGGCGGCCTTTATTACAACAAGCAGACCACCTTTACCTATTGCCTCTCCAATGTCAAGGTGGACGACAAGAATGCCTACCAGATCTACGATGGTTCCAACGATGCCATTGCCCAGCGCAGGGCTGTGTTGCAGTTTGTCGGCAGCAAGTATTGATTTTTTAATGTACAATGTATAATGAAAAATGTATAATGTATAATTTTTGTTTTTTGGCCATATAGTCTGTTCTCCGACATGTGTCGGTCAAGACATCAGAAGGCAAAACCAATTATACATTATACATTATATATTATAAGTTATTCTCAAGCCAGTTTTTTCTCCAGGCTCTCTCTAATCGCGGCAATGAATCCGGCAGAGGTCACTGCCTTGGGCTCCATGCCCTCGATGAGGTTCACCAGGTCTTTGGTCACGATGCCGGCATTGAGCACATCAAAGCAAGCCTCTTCCAGTTTGTCGGCAAAGTTGATCAGTGCGGGCAACTGGTCTTTCTCACCACGTTTGCGCAGTGCTCCTGTCCATGCAAAGATGGTGGCCATTGGGTTGGTTGAGGTCTCTTCACCTTTCAGATATTTGTAATAGTGCCTGGTCACCGTGCCGTGGGCAGCCTCATACTCATAGTTGCCGTCAGGACTTACCAGAACGCTGGTCATCATGGCAAGCGAACCGAATGCGGTAGAAACCATGTCGCTCATCACATCGCCGTCGTAGTTTTTGCAGGCCCAGATAAAACCACCCTTTGAGCGGATGACACGGGCTACAGCATCATCAATGAGGGTGTAGAAATATTCCAGGCCACGGGCCTCAAACTCAGCCTTGTACTCTTGGTACACTTCCTCGAAAATGATTTTGAACTGAGCGTCATATTTCTTGCTGATGGTATCTTTTGTCGAGAACCACAAATCCTGGTTGGTGTCAAGTGCAAACTTGAAGCAAGAGTGTGCAAACGAGCGGATTGATGTGTCAACGTTGTGCATGCCCTGGAGCACGCCGCAACCCTTGAAGTTGTGGATGACCACTTCTTGCTGCTTGCCGCTTTCACCACAGAACACCATCTTTGCCACGCCAGGTTCATCGGCGCGCAGTTCCACGCTCTTGTACACATCACCGTAGGCATGACGAGCAATGGTGATGGGTTTCTCCCAGTTCTTCACTGCCGGATGAATGCTTGGCAGCGTGATGGGTGTGCGGAACACTGTTCCGTCGAGAATCGAGCGGATGGTGCCGTTGGGACTTTTCCACATTTCATGCAGGTTATATTCCGACATGCGCTGGTGGTTGGGGGTGATGGTGGCACATTTCACTGCCACACCATATTTTTTTGTAGCTTCGGCAGCCTCTACGGTAATCTTGTCAGCCGTCTCGTCGCGTTTTACCAGTCCCAGGTCGTAGTATTCCGACTTCAGGTCAACAAAGGGAAGGATAAGTTCGTCCTTGATCATCTTCCACAGGATTCTGGTCATCTCGTCACCGTCCATTTCGACGATGGGGGTGGTCATTTGAATTTTTTCCATAGTATTTTTCGTGTATGATTTGATATTAAGTCGCAGTGGGTTATTTGTTGCGTTTTGCCTTATAGTAGTTCATCAGACAACCCTCGGCGAGAATCTCACGCTCGTCGGCTGTAAGGTTGTTGAAAAACAGGTGAATGTCTGCCACGCCGTTCTTGGTGATGACTTTGGCATCGGCTTCTTCACGGCCCGAAAGGATGGCCTCGCGAATATTGGGTACGAAGACAAAGTCGCCTGGCTCGTAGTCGAACGAGGTGTCTTTGGCAATGGTGAAGGGCAGGATTCCCCAGTTGATGCAGTTAGAGCGATAACGCTTGGTGGCATATTCGTAACAGATGTTGGCATCACCGCCAAGCACTTTCTGGCACGAAGCCGCCTGTTCGCGTGCAGAGCCGTCGCCGGGGCGGTTGGCAAATACACACGAGCCAAACGATGTGTTGTTGGCCGAGGCTCCAACCTTTGCCAGTGCGTCGAGCACATGTTGTGGGCATTTGCCTTCGCGTCGTTCCAAGTCTTGAGCCTGTATGCGTTTGCTGATGCCCACATATTCGGGAACACGGCGTGAGAGGGCAAACTCCGACAGTTTGAGTGGATTAGATCGGTAGCTCGATGTCTCGCCTGAAGGAATCAGCTCGTCGGTAGTGGTCACGGGGTCGTGGATGACAGCTGCCAGTTCGAGCAGCATGTTGTCTTCCATGGCATACATGCGAGGCCAGTCTTTGATGTTGGGACCATAGCGCAGTGCTTGTTCTTCTTTTGCCCTGCCAAATCCGTTATAGACACGACATTGGTAAATTTTGGAGTCGAACTCATAAGGTTTGTGGTTGTCCTCATAGTCTATATCTGTAGCAGCAGTGATGAATCCTCCGTTGGCCGCTGTGGCTGCAATGGAGCGTGCGTCCATCAGCGCAACAAGCGACAGTTGGTGCTGTCCGGGTTTAGAACCTTCGCGGTTGGGGAAGTTGCGTGTGGTGTGGCGAATCGACAGACCGTTGTTCGAGGGCACGTCGCCCGCACCGAAGCAAGGACCGCAGAAGGCAGGCTTGATGACCACACCGGCTTCCAACAATTCTTCGGCAATGCCGTTGCGTGTGCTGGCCATATAAACGGGCACCGACTGTGGATAGGCCGAGATGGTGAAGTAGTCGTTGCCCACCGATTTGCCTTTCAGAATGGCAGCGGCAGCACTCAGGTTGTCGTAGGTGCCGCCAGAGCATCCTGCGATGATACCCTGGTCGGCCATCACCTTGCCGTCGATGACCTTGTCAAGTAGGTGAACCTCTACCTTGTCGCCGAATTTGGCTTTGGCATCGGCTTCCACCTTCTGTAATATTTCCACAGGGTTGGCATTAAACTCATGGATGGTGTATGCGTTAGACGGGTGGAAGGGTAGGGCAATCATAGACTCCTGCTTGGAGAGGTCGATGCGAATCATGCTGTCATAATAAGCCACCTTGCCCGGTTTCAGTTCTCTGAAATCTTCAGGGCGGCAGTGGGTTTCATAGTGGCGTTTCACTTCGTCGTCGGTTACCCAGATACTGCTCAGACAGGTGGTTTCCGTGGTCATGATGTCGATGCCGTTACGGAAGTCGATAGGAAGTTCCTTGACACCAGGTCCGGCAAATTCGAGCACCTTGTTCTTGACGAAACCGTTGTCAAACACAGCTTTCACCAGCGAGATGGCTACGTCATGAGGACCGATACCCTTGCGGGGCTTTCCCTCGAGCCATACCAGCACCACTTCGGGAGCATTGATGTCCCATGTGTTCTCCAGCAACTGCTTCACCAGTTCGCCGCCACCTTCGCCTACACCCATGTTGCCCAACGAACCGTAGCGGGTATGACTGTCAGAACCCAGTATCATGTTACCACACTTCACCATGGCCTCACGGGCATACTGGTGGATGACGGCCTGGTTGGCAGGCACATAAATACCTCCATATTTCTTTGCCGCAGAAAGGCCGAATACGTGGTCGTCTTCATTGATGGTGCCACCCACGGCGCACAACGAGTTGTGACAGTTGGTCATGGCATAGGGCATGGGGAATTTTTCCAGGCCGCTGGCTCTTGCGGTCTGGATAATGCCTACATATGTGATGTCGTGACTCATCATGGCATCAAAACGTATGCGCATGCTCTTGCCTTTGCCGCCGTCCACGTCGTGTGCCCTCAGTATGCCGTATGTGATGGTTTGCTCACGGGCTTCGTCGGGAGACGGAAGACCATTGGCCTGAGTAGTGATTTGGTTACCTTCCAAGAGGTAAACACCTTGATTGATTAATTCTACCATGTTTTTATAGTTTTAGAAATGAGTTAATGAAAGTTTTCTTGATGTTTCAAGTGGGGCATGCCATGCCCACCGAATGAAAAAATATGGTGAGCGACAGCATGTCGGCACTTCCTCCGGGCGAGATGTTGTCGCTGATGTATTCGCTGTTGAGCTGTGCCATCTGCTCCTCGGAGAAATGGTCTCTCAGACATGCCGCCTGCCGTTTCACCTCTTTGGCCTTCGTTGCCCCTGCACGGTAATAGACATTGGTGTCGTCGAGCGTTGACATGATATGCAGCAACGTGAGGTGAAGTGAGTGAGGTTCGTGGCTGTGGCTCTGCAAGAAAGGCAACCATTGGTCAAACAGCATGGGATAGGCATTCACGGCATTGTCCAATGCGCCTTGCACGACATGCTGGCGCAATACTTCAGCACCGTGGGTGCCCGTCTCATGGCCGAAACCCTGTGCAATGGCAGCGATGTATTGCCTGACCGGGGCAATGGCCAGAGTGTCGGTGCATAAGGCATGGGCTACAGCTACCACGGCAATGCCCATGCAAAACAGTGCGCCTTTGTGGGTGTTGACACCTGTTGTGGCCTGGAACATGGCCTTTTCGGCCTCCAGTCCCACAGCTCTGATGCGGTCAGTGTCGGGCAGAGTGTCTGCATGGCCCAATGTGGCCAGACGCACAAAAAAGGGATGCAGTGCCGAGATGCTTTTCGCCATGAGATGATAATCCATGTCTTGGTGTGCTCCACTGTCGTGCATATCCACCAGTCCGGGTTTGGGCGTCAATTCCAGTTCTTGTCTCAGTGCCTTGGTGGCCAGATGGGCAACGACAAACGGAATAGTGGTGGGGAAAACCCACCGGCAAGCCTCTTTCAGACATGAATTGTCAAGTGCGCATCTCACTGCCGATGCACTGATGACACGGTCGTTGTCCGTCAGCCTACTGATGATTCTGGTACCTGGAAAAACCTGGCACATCAGTTGGTTGTAACTGTTTGTCAGTACATCTGAAGGCTCAGAACCAACGAAACGGAAGCTCACCCCCAGGGCAGGAGCAATGTGCTTGGCGAATATGTCAAGGTCGAGCAGCATCTGGGTTTCAGCGATGTCGCTCAGTTGTTTGATGAAGTAAGCCGGAAAGGTGTCAGCGCTGATGATGTAATTACTGCCCTCGCACACGGTGACATTGTCAAATCCGGCACATCCTCGTTTGGCCATGTCAAGACGTTCCTGATAAGAAAACATGGAGCGGTCTTCTTTCACCAGAACGACGAACAGATGATCCACCTGTGCCGCCGCCTGTTCAACGAGATAATGATGCCCGCAGGTAAAAGGGTTGCCGTTCATCACGACAACTCCCGTGGTTCCCTTCTGCCGCAGCGACTCAAGGTATCTGCAGTAAGTGGCCATTCCCTGGGTTGAGCTTTCCATGAATACGGCTTTGGGGGCTTCACCCACCAGGCAGAACCCCATGCTCTGGAACATGGCCTTGTTTTCAGGTTTGGTAAACACCTTGAGATGCGTTGTGCCGTTGACTGCTGCCACACCCACCAGGTGCGATATGATGCGCACCCCCAGTTGTGCATCACGGTGTTGTGCATCCACGGCCACACATTTGATGGTGTTGTCCTGCAGACCACCCACGGCCAGCAGTTGTTCTGAATCAGGATTGACGATGGCTGCACAGTAGTCCAGCTGCTCCAGTCGCAGCAGGTTGTCGGCAAGAAATTGCTCCACCTTGTTTTTGTGCAGTTTCAGCGACAAGGTCATCTGGCGTATTTCAAGATTGTCGTACATAGCCCTCTATCATCTCGTTGATACGTTGTAGAAGTTCTTGTTGCGTATGACTGTGGTTGCGCATGCAGAAGCGTGCCTCATTGTCGCACAGCAGGCAGCGTCGCGGCGGCATTCCCACCTGTTGCCTGCCCACGGGTCTTCCCTCGCTGTCGATGACATCCATGTCAAACAACCTTCCCAATGGATGGTTGTCTTCTATGGCACAGGCCATCCGTTTGGCCACGGTGGTCGAGGTGCGCACCAGGGCATAGGCTTCAAACCCCGTCACCAGGTCGCGCTCTGTCATCAGGTCAATGTGGAATGGAGCAAAATGCGCCATCATTTCCTCTTTGGCTGCTTTCGCCACGACAAGCGATTGGCGATTACGCTTGACGTTGCCGGGCATGATCACCGTGAGGCACACCAGCGTGCATCCGTCATTTTGCTGCAATAGCTGTTGTTGCAGTTGCCAGCGCTCCTCGCGGCTGACCAGCAGTTGTTCAAGCGTAATCTCCATGTCGGGGGTATTAAGCCTTGATGTTTTTGATGACGTCCATGACAGAGCCGTCGCGATTCATCACCACGCCCACCACCTTGTCGCCGAAGGGCAGGGGAGCAGGGTTGCCGATGGTTTTGAGCGCACGCTCTTTCAGTGCTTCAAGTGTGGTGATCTTCAGTCCTGCAGCTTTCAGCCGTTCAGCCACCTCGGGGCGTTTGGGGTTCACGGCAATGCCATATTCAGTCACCACTACATCTACGGTGTCACCAGGAGTGATAAGCGTTGTCACCTCGTCAACGATGCAGGGAATGCGACCCCTGAGCAGCGGACATACGATGATAGACAGTGCGGAGTCGGCGGCCGTGTCGGGATGTCCACCAATGGCTCCGCGAATGATGCCGTCGCTGCCCACCAGCACATTGACATTGAAGTGGCAATCCACCTCAAGGGCTGAGAGGATGACGATGTCAAGATAATGAGTGGCCGAACCAGGTTCGTCGGCACTGGCATATTCGTTGGCCGACACCTCTTTGTGCATGGGGTCGTTTTTCAGCGATTCGGCAGCCACACGGTCAAACGACTGCACGTCAATCAGGCGGTCGATGAGACCTTCCTCGTGCATTTTCACCATGTGTGCGGTGATGCCACCCAGTGCAAACGAAGCCTTGATGCCTTGGCTCATCATTTCCTCGCGGATGTATTTCACGGCAGCGAGCGAAGCACCGCCCGAACCGGTCTGTATGGAGAATCCGTCTTTGAAGTAACCGCTGTTGATGATCACCTTAGCGGCCTGCCTTGCCAGGAGGATGTCACGAGGGTTCTTGGTGTCGCGAATGGCGCCTGAGGCAATCTTTGAAGAGTCGCCCACGCTTTCCACTTCCACCACATAATCCACATCGTGTTCCGATATGGCATTGGGTGTGTTGGGGTAAGGCACAAGGTCGTCGGTCAGGATCACCACCTTGTCGGCATATCGTGCGTCGGGCAGTGCGTAGCCCAGCGAACCGCAGATGCTTTTGGCATTTTCTGAGCGTGAGAATCCGCAGGCGTTGCCCAGCGGGTCGCACGACGATGCTCCGAGAAAAGCCACATCAATGTGCAGGTCGCCATTGGCCACCGCACTTCCACGGCCGCCATGCGAGCGGAATACCACCGGATTGTCCATCAGTCCGTGTGAGATTTCCGTTGCCAGTGCACCGCGCAGTCCTGAGGTTGAAATCTTGGTCACCACCCCGTTTTTGATGTGTTCAATCAGCGGTTCGTGTACATCCTGCAGGCTCGATGCAGCCACATGCAGGTTTTTGAATCCCATTTCAGCCAGTTTTCCCACCACAAGGTTCACCACCTTGTCGCCGCCACGAAAGTGGTGGTGAAAGGAGATGGTCATGCCATCTTTCAGTCCGCAACGTTTGATGGCCTCCTCAAGCGAGGTGAGTTTTTCGCTCTGTTTCTGCAGTTGCAGGCGAGGTTCTGTCAATTTGTCGGCTACGCCTTCAAATATGTTTTTGTTCATCTTGGTGGCCATTTGTTCCACCAACACACGTCTTTCGTTCATGCTGTTCATGCTAAGTCCTCCTTTCTTAATACGCCCGATGCTATGGCCAGGTCTATGGTGCGCTGTGCGCGGATCACTACGGGGCGGTCAACCATTTTTCCGTTCACGGCGATAACGCCAGAACCCCTTTTCTCGGCCTCTTTGATGGCGGCGAGAATGGTGAGCGCCTTGTTGATGTCTTTTTCTTTGGGTGCGAACACCTCGTTGACGATATCTATTTGTCTTGGGTTGATGATCGACTTGCCGTCGAAGCCGAGCGTCTTGATGAATTCCACCTCTTTGCGGAAAGTCTCCATGTCGTCAAGGTTAGAATACACGGTGTCCAGTGCGTCGATGCCGGCAGCTCGTGCCGCCACCACGATGGTCTCTCTTGCCAGCCTCAGTTCGTCGCCACCCGGTGTACGTTGCGTCTTCAGGTTGGCGCAGTAGTCTTCAGCTCCCAGGGCAATACCCATCATGCGTTTCGAGGCCACGGCAATTTCGTAGGCGTTGACAATACCCAGTGCGCTCTCTATGGCCGCCATGATTTGAGTTCGTCCCAGACAGCCGATTTCTTGTTCCACCCGTTCAATTTCGCGTTCCACCTCACGCACCTCATCTGCAGTCTCTGTTTTGGGCATACGGACAACGTGCACACCCGCTTTCACCACAGCCTCGATGTCCTTTTTGCCATAGGGCGTGTTCAGCGGATTGATTCTTACCACCATTTCAATGTTGCCATAGTCGATGGTTTTCAGAGCGTTATACACCAAAAGACGAGCGGCGTCTTTTTCTGCCATGGTCACCGAGTCTTCAAGATCGAGCATGATAGCGTCGGGAGCATAGATAAATGCGTCTTGCATCATTCCAGGGTTATTGCCAGGAATGAACATCATGGTTCTTCTAAGTCTGTTCATGTTGTTAGGGGATGTCAGAATTTGTAGTCGATGTCAGTGGCTCTCAGTGCTGCAGCCGTCACACGGGCGCGGATGGTACAGTCGAGTGCGCCTTTGTCAATGGCTCTCACGGCCACATTGGTGATGCCCAGCCCTTGCAGGGTGTCCATGATCACCTGTTTGATTTGTGTGCCAAACTGGTGTGCCACAGAACTCTGCAAATCAACCGTCACACCGTTTGCTTCCTGGGGCGCAATCTGGATCAAGATGTCGCCGGACTCCAATGTTCCGGCAGTTGCGTTTTTACATTCCATAGTCAGTTATACTAAAAATTTAAGGTCGTTCAACAACAATTGATTCTTCGTGTGTATGTGTGTTTTTCAATGTCTTGTTGGTGTAAAGACTTTGCAAATATAGGCATATTTTCATATTTTGCAAGCAGAAATTCGAGTTTTTTTGTTAAAAAAACAGCTTGTTGTGTGGTTTTGCTTACTGCACTTTGCAAATTATCTCATTGTTTTCGCATTTTCCCTCCAAAATTTTGTCATTTCATTCACTTGGATAAAAATCTCACGCTCAAAAATGAAAACAATCTTTTCATTTTATTCGCTCAATCGATTTTTTGCACTACCTTTGCAAAAGAATAAAAGAATAATTATACATAATCATTTGCAAATGGTGAACAAACAGATATTACGCCTTGCCCTTCCGTCGATGGTGAGCAACATCACTGTGCCGCTGCTTGCCCTGGTAGATGTAGCCATCGTGGGCCATCTCGGAGCAGCAGCCTATATCGGGGCCATTGCCGTGGGCGGCACCATTTTCAATGTCATCTATTGGGTGTTTGGCTTTTTGCGCATGGGCACCAGTGGCCTCACGTCGCAGGCTTTGGGTCGCAGAGACCTCACTGAGGTGGTGGCCTTGTTGCTCCGTTCCATCGGCATATCATTGGCTGTGGCGTTGTGCTTTATCTTGTTCCAGCAGCTGTTGCTCGATGGTGCATTGTGGTTGATGCACCCGTCGCCACAGGTGGCCACACTGGCATCGGTATATTTCGGCATCCTCATTTGGGGAGCCCCTGCCATGCTCGGCATGTTCAGCGTCACGGGATGGCTCATCGGAATGCAGAACACCCGCTTGCCCATGCTTGTGGCCATTGTGCAGAATGTGGCCAACATTGCGGTCAGCATGTTGTTGGTCTTCGTCTTCGGCATGAAGATTGAAGGCGTGGCCTATGGCACCCTCATTGCGCAATATGTCAGCCTGCTGCTCGCGCTGGTGTTGAGCGGTTGTGCATATGGCCGACTGCAACATTACCTGCAATGGCCCAGGGTGTGGCTCAGGTCATCACTACGGCAGTTTTTCAAGGTCAACCGTGATATATTCCTGCGCACGCTGTGCTTGGTGTCGGTCATGCTCTTTTTCACCACGGCAGGATCATGGCAGGGCGAAACGGTGCTGGCGGTCAACACACTGCTCATGCAGTTCAGTCTGCTGTTCTCCTATATCATGGACGGTTTTGCCTATGCAGCTGAGGCGTTGAGCGGCAAGTATTATGGGGCCGGCAACAAGGCGGCATTGCGCTCCACGGTGCATCATTTGTTCCGCTGGGGATGGCTCATGGCGGCGTTGTTCACGTTGCTATATATGGTAGGCGGACAACGTTTCCTGTCGTTGCTCACCGATGAGCCATCTGTCGTTGAGGCTTCTTCCGCCTATTATCTCTGGGCGTTGGCCTTGCCTGTGGTAGGCATGGCAGCATACATCTGGGACGGTGTGCACATCGGTTGTACCGCCACCCGTGCCATGCTGCTCTCGATGCTGCTCTCTGCCGTCGCCTTTTTCACTGCCTATGCGGTGAGCATCCGCTACATGGGCAATCACGGTCTCTGGTTGGCGTTTCTGCTCTTTCTGGCCGTCAGATCGGCTGTGCTGTGGAGATGTTGGACCAAGACCATGCGCAAATACAAGGGATAGTGGTGTCGGCGCAGTGTAGCAGGTGGCATATTGATCAGATGCGCCTGTCCGCAAAAGTTCTGTCTTGTTTCGTCATGTATCTGCCTGAAGCAGGGTGCCCCATACTTTAACCATCAATGGTGAGTCACTTTCATTCAACCCCTTATTGGAGCCTTTCAGGTAGCCTCTTCTCCTGTCTTTAAAGGTTTAAACATGGCGTGAAAAGGGGGTGACTT
>SFEK01000135.1 GCA_004557285.1 Bacteroidales bacterium
TACCCGCTCTGACGATGCTTATCCCTACTTGATTCATAACTTCACCCCAACATTCATCAAAGGTCTGTCGTTTGCCGCTCTGGCAGCAGCGGTCATCTCGTCGTTGGCTTCCATGTTCAACTCCACCTCTACCCTCTTCACCATGGACATCTACAAACAGTTCATCAACAAGGGTGCAAGCGAGAAGAAACTGGTTAATGTGGGACGCATCACATCGCTCTGTGCC
Source organism: Bacteroidales bacterium (assembly GCA_004557285.1). Lineage (GTDB taxonomy): Bacteria > Bacteroidota > Bacteroidia > Bacteroidales > Bacteroidaceae > Prevotella. The sequence goes on from SFEK01000135.1 coordinate 227, forward strand.
CTGATTATCGCCCTGCTTGCCGTATATCCCCTCATGGGTGGAATCGACCAGGCCTTCCAGTTCATTCAGGAATATTCATCATTCGTTTATCCAGGCGTGGTGGTTATCTTCGGTCTTGGTCTGCTGTGGAAACGTGCTTCGGGCACAGCGGCTGTCGTGGCAGCTATCGGTACATTCGCATTCTCCATACTGTTCAAGTTTGTGCTTCCCGACGTGCCGTTCCTTATCCGTTCAGGATATGTGTTCATCTGTCTCGTAGTATTGTTCGTGGGCATTTCGCTGGCCAGCAAGAAGACTGTCGTGGCAGACGAACTTGATGCCAACACGGTGAAGACCCAACTGTTCTGGAGCCGAGTGATGTATGTCGTTGCAGCTATTTCTGCCGTAATTCTGGTGCTCTCATTCTTTAACGAAACATTGCAGATATACGGTGTTCAGGGTGCCATGATATTCTTTACGGCATTGATGATTACGCTGGGCTTCTACCTGCGTTCAAACGCTCTTGACAAGGTGCAGGATGCCAAATTGGTGGCCATCGACCTTGAGGTGTTCAAAACCGACAAGGCGTTCAACATTGGTGCGGCAGGTGTCATTATCATTCTTACTATCCTCTACCTTGCCTTATGGTAAAAGAGGTACAACCTTAACCATCTAAAAAGAAACAACACTATGACATCTTTTTATAACGAGAACAACAAGATGCTGGTGGCCGTTGATTGCATCATTTTCGGCTTCGAAGAAAACAAGCTCAAACTGCTTGTCGGCAAAAGACAGCTGAATCCCGGCAGAGGGGAATGGTCGCTCTATGGTGGTTTTGTGGCCCCCGATGAAGACCTTGACGAGGCAGCCAACAGGGTGCTTTTCGAACTGACAGGGCTGAAGAATCTCTACATGAAACAGGTGGGCACTTTTGGTGCCGTGCGTCGCGACCCTGGTGAACGTGTGATATCGGTAGCCTATTGCGCGCTGATCAATGTGAAGGATTATGACCCCATACTCCAACAAGAACATCAGGTGCAATGGGTGAACCTCATCGACATGCCTCGATTGTATTCTGACCACAACGAAATGGTAAGCAGAGCACTGGCATTACTGAGACGCCATTTGTCAACAGAGCCGCTGAGTTTCAATCTGCTGCCCAACTTATTTACACTCACCCAGTTGCAGCACGTTTATGAAGCCATCCTTGGAGAGGAGATTGACAAGCGCAATTTCCGCAAGCGCATCAAGTCGATCGACTTTATTGAGAAGACAGAATATATAGACAAAGTAACATCCAAACGAGGGGCTGTACTATACCATTTCAACAAGACGGCTTATTTGGAAGACCCCTGTTTTAAATTATAATCAAGATTATGTTAGAAGAACTGAAAGAAAAAGTATTCCGTGCCAACCTTGATTTGGTAACACACAATCTCGTTATCTTCACATGGGGTAACGTGTCGGGCATTGACCGAGAAAAAGGTCTTGTTGTCATCAAACCATCTGGGGTGAGCTATGACAATATGAAGGCAGAAGACATGGTGGTGGTTGACCTCGAAACCGGCCAAGTGGTGGAGGGCGAACTCAATCCTTCGTCGGATACGCCCACACACCTTGTATTATATAGAGCATTCCCCGAAATAGGCGGTATTGTGCACACCCACTCTACCTATGCCACAGCATGGGCCCAAGCGGGCAAGGATATCCCCAATATCGGCACCACACACGCCGACTATTTTCACGACTGCATTCCCTGTACGGCTGACATGACGGCAGAACAGATGCCTGAATACGAAAAGGAGACGGGAACTGTCATTGTGGAGCGTTTCAAGCACATGAACTATATCCACACCCCCGGTGTACTGGTCAAAAACCACGGCCCCTTCTCATGGGGCAAAAATCCCGATAATGCAGTATATAATGCGGTGGTCATGGAACAGGTGGCAAAAATGGCATTCGTGTCTTTTTGCGTGAACCCCGAAACCACCATGAACCCGTTGCTGGTGGAAAAACATTTCAGCCGCAAGCATGGGCCTAACGCCTACTATGGACAAAAAAAGAAATGAAAAAACCGTTTCTGACTAAAACAAAAAAAATATCAAGCACTATGATCAAAGCATTCGAAAATCTTGAAGTATGGTTCGTCACTGGCGCACAACTCCTCTATGGAGGCAAAGCCGTAGAACAAGTGGATGAACATTCAAAGGCTATGGTTGCCGGGCTCAACGAATCGGGCAACCTCCCTATAAAAGTGGTTTACAAAGGTACTGCCAACAGCAGCAAAGAGGTAGTTGACATCTTCTCAAAAGCCAACAACGATGGACATTGTGTGGGTGTCATCACATGGATGCACACTTTCTCTCCAGCCAAGATGTGGATTCACGGTTTGCAGATTCTGCACAAGCCGTTGCTGCACCTGCACACCCAATACAATGCCGAAATTCCATGGAACGACATCGACATGGATTTCATGAACCTCAACCAAAGTGCTCATGGCGACCGTGAGTTTGGTCACATCATCTCTCGTATGCGCATACGCCGCAAACTGGTGGTAGGACACTGGAAAGAGGAAAGCACACAGAAACACATTGCAGTTTGGGAACGTGTGTGTGCAGGATGGGCAGATGCACAGGATATGCTCATTATCCGATTTGGCGACCAGATGAACAACGTGGCTGTTACCGACGGCGACAAGGTGGCTGCTGAACAAGTGTTGGGTTATCATGTGGATTACTGCGCATTCAGCGAGGTGATTGAATATTTCCGTCAGGTGGCTGATGCTGATGTGGATGCACTTGTTGCCACCTATTTCAAAGAATATGAACACGATGTGGTGCTCGAGGACACTGCTTCTGAGGAATACAAGAAGGTGTGGAATGCCGCCAAGGCCGAGCTTGCCCTGCGTGCCATCCTCAAGGCCAAGGGTGCGAAGGGATTCACTACCAACTTTGATGATTTGGGTGATGTGGAGATTGAGCAAACAGGTTTGGGATTTGACCAGATTCCAGGTTTGGCCTCACAACGACTCATGGCCGACGGTTATGGATTTGGTGCCGAAGGCGACTGGAAGTCGGCTGCACTCTACCGAACCATTTGGGTGATGAACCAGGGCATGACCAACGGTTGCTCATTCTTAGAGGACTACACCCTCAACTTCAACGGTGCCGAGAGCTCTATCCTTCAATCTCACATGCTTGAGGTGTGCCCGCTGATTGCCGCTGCACGTCCTCGTCTTGAGGTTCACCACCTGGGCATCGGCGTGCGCAAAGGTCTCACCGCCCGCTTGGTGTTCACTTCAAAAGTGGGCAAGGGTGTTACAGCCACCATCGTGGATCTGGGAAACAGATTCCGCATGATTGTCAATGACGTGGACTGCATCGAACCTAAACCGCTGCCCAAACTGCCCGTAGCTTCGGCACTCTGGATACCACAACCCAACTTCGAAGTGGGTGCTGGATGCTGGATTTATGCCGGCGGAACTCACCACAGCTGTTTCTCATACGACCTGACCGACGAATATTGGCAGGATTATGCCGAAATAGCCGGCATTGAGTGTGTATTCATCAACAACAAGACCACCGTTGAGGATTTCCGCAAAGAACTGCGCTTTAACGAGGTTTACTACATGCTCAACAAAGCATTGCTCTAAACTATTCTCACTGATACGGTTTGCTTCTCCACACCAAGTCACATCACCATGTGAAGACAGGAGATGCAAACCGTAAAATTTACAACTTTTTTATCACATGGAAATAAACGCTAAAGACATCATCTCAGCAGGCAAAGGTGTACTTGGAATCGAATTGGGTTCTACAAGAATAAAAGCTGTGCTGATAGCACCCGACAATAAACCCATAGCACAAGGCAGCCACAGTTGGGAGAACCAACTGATTGACGGCTTGTGGACTTACAGCATCAACGACATCTGGAGTGGATTGCAGGATTGTTACCGTGACTTGTGCGAGAACATAAACCGACAATATGGCGTGCAACTGGAAAAGCTTGCCGCCATCGGTGTCAGTGCCATGATGCACGGCTATATGGCCTTCAACGACAAGGAGGAAATTCTTGTTCCCTTCCGCACTTGGCGCAACACCAACACAGCACAGGCCGCAGCTGAACTGTCGAGCCTGTTTGTCTATAACATCCCGCTCAGATGGAGCATCTCGCATCTCTATCAAGCAATGCTCAACGGTGAGGAACATGTGAAAGACATCTGCTACCTGACAACACTGGCAGGATATATCCACTGGCAGATTACAGGACAAAAGGTACTGGGCATCGGTGACGCATCGGGCATGTTGCCCATTGATTCGGAAACCAAAAACTATGCTGAAGCCATGGTCAACAAATTTAACCGTATTGTGGCTGACAGAGGCTTTGGATGGACGCTCAACGATATCTTGCCCAAAGTATTGTTGGCTGGAGAGAACGCCGGAACGCTGACCGAAAAGGGTGCCAAAATGCTAGACCCGACGGGCACATTGAAACATGGTTGCCCAGTCTGCCCTCCTGAAGGTGATGCCGGCACAGGAATGGTAGCCACCAATGCCGTGCGGCAGCGCACAGGCAACGTGTCTGCGGGTACGTCATCGTTTTCAATGATTGTGCTTGAGCACGAATTGTCGAAACCCTACGAGATGATTGACATGGTGACCACTCCCGACGGTAGTCCTGTAGCCATGGTGCATTGCAACAACTGCACTTCTGACCTGAATGCCTGGGTAAACATCTTCAAGGAATACCAACAGCTTTTGGGCGTGCCGGTCGATATGGACGAAGTATATGGCAAACTCTACAACCATGCGCTTACGGGTGATGCCGACTGCGGTGGATTGATGGCCTATAATTATATCTCAGGCGAGCCCGTTACCGGACTTGCTGAAGGTCGTCCGCTGTTTGTGCGCTCTGCCCATGACAAGTTTAATTTGGCCAACTTCATGCGCACCAACCTTTATGCTTCTGTTGGTGTGCTTAAAATAGGCAACGACATCCTGTTTAATGACGAGCAGGTACAGGTTGACCGCATCACGGGACATGGCGGTCTGTTCAAGACCAAGGGTGTGGGCCAGCGCATTCTTGCAGCAGCCATCAACTCGCCCATCTATGTCATGGAGACCGCCGGAGAGGGTGGCGCATGGGGCATTGCCTTGTTGGCAGCTTATATGGAAAACAAGCGACCCAACCAGTCGCTGGCAGGCTATCTGGATGAGGTGGTGTTTGCCGGAGAAGCGGGCGAGGAGATTGCCCCCACTGCCGAAGAAGTGGCAGGATTCAACACCTACATCGAAAACTATAAATTGGGTTTAGGCATCGAAGAAGCTGCTGTAAAATGC
>SFEK01000012.1 GCA_004557285.1 Bacteroidales bacterium
CAAGTCAGTCAACATCAATCGGTTCGGCAAGAAATGATGAAAACGACAAAAACACATACGAGGTGTCGGGCATCAGATGGAACAACAGTAAAGGCAAGGGCATCTGCATAAGCAAGGGCAGAAAGCAATTGAAAAAATAAAATCTGAGGAATGGCGCTCCCATTCCTCTTTTTTTTAAAATATCATCCTATTATATGCGTCTTCTCGATAAAAATGAGTAACTTTGCACCCTTAAACGAGTTAAGGATATATTACAATACAATTTATGAATAGAGAAACCAACGGCGCATTCTCGATGATAGCCGACTACGAAGGAGACATCACCAAGCTGTTTGAAGGCAGCAAGGACGGGCTCTACCCCATTCTTGCCACACGAAATCTGGTGCTGTTTCCGGGTATTGTATCGCCGGTGCTTGTAGGCAGGAGCACAAGCCTCAACATGATAAGCAGCCTGAAGAACAGGGAAAATGCCACATTCGCCGTGTTCTGCCAGAAGGATGCCAACGTGGATACACCCCGCAGCGGCGACTTGTTTGAATATGGCGTGTTTGCAAAAATCATTCGTGTGCTCGAAATGCCGGGTCCCGACAACAACGTGACGGTAATCATGCAGGGCCTGGGACGATGCCACCTTGACGAACTGGTGAAGACCACTCCTTATCTGAAGGGATGGGTGAGCAACGTGCCCGAAACATTCCCCACCAACGAAGACAAGGAATTTTTCACCGCCATCGACGACCTCAAGTCATCGGCCATCGACTATGTGAAGAAAAACGAAGACATACCAGACGAGGCCCAGTTTGCCTTGCAGAATATCAGCAACCCCGTGGTGCTGGCCAACTTCGTATGCACCAGTCTGCCGTTTGACAATAACGAGAAAATCTCTCTTCTCAAACAAAACAGTCTCAAGGAACGCGTGTTCACCATGCTGCGCATCGTTTACCGTGAGATACAACTGCTGGAACTGAAACAGGACATCAGAACCAAAACCCGCGAAGACCTGGACGAGCAGCAGCGCGAATACTTCTTGCAGCAACAGATCAAGAACATCAAGGAGGAACTGTCGGGGGGAAACGGCAACCTGGAGAAGAAAGAACTGGAGGAACAGGCCATGAACAAGATATGGCCCGAAGACATTGCAGCCACATTCCACAAAGAACTGGACAAACTGGACACCCTCAACCCGCAAGGCCCGGAGTACAGTGTGCAGCTGAACTACCTGCAGACATTCGTGGGGCTGCCCTGGGGCACCTTCACCACTGACGACCTCAACCTGCAAAGGGCCGAACGCATTCTCAACCGCGATCACTATGGCATGACAAAGGTGAAGGAACGTATTCTGGAACAGATTGCCGTGCTCAATCTGCGTGGCGACATGAAATCGCCCATCATCTGCCTGTATGGCCCTCCCGGTGTGGGCAAGACCAGCCTTGGCAAAAGCATTGCCCATTCCATGAAGCGCAACTATGCCAGGATATCACTGGGCGGTGTGCACGACGAGGCTGAAATACGTGGACACAGGCGCACATACATCGGTGCCATGCCTGGACGTATCATCAAGAGTCTGCAAAAGGCTGGCTCGTCGAACCCCGTGTTCATCCTCGACGAGATTGACAAGGTGACACAAAACACCATCAACGGCGACCCTGCATCGGCTTTGCTCGAAGTGCTCGACCCTGAACAGAACAGTGCATTCCACGACAACTACCTGGATGTGGACTACGACCTGTCGAACGTGCTCTTCATCGCCACGGCTAACGACCTGAACACCATCCCTCGACCATTGCTCGACCGCATGGAAACCATCGAGGTGAGCGGATATATCACCGAAGAGAAAGTGGAAATCGCCAAACGACACCTCATTCCCAAAGTGAAGGAGAGATGCGGACTGGCAGATGAGCGGAAACTGTCGTTCAGCAAGGCTGCCATCGAGAAAATCATCGAACAATATACCAGGGAGAGCGGCGTGAGACAACTGGAAAAACAGATTGACAAGGCATTGCGCAAGATGGCTTACAGAAAGGCCAAGGACCTTGTGCTGCCATTCCAAAAAGTAACACCCGAGGTCATTGTCGAACTGCTGGGCACCCCTCCTTTCTACCGTGACATCTACCAAGGCAACGATTATGCCGGCGTGGTGACAGGACTGGCATGGACCAGCGTGGGCGGCGAAATTCTATTCATCGAAACCAGCCTGAGCAAGGGCAAGGGCTCAAAACTCACCCTCACCGGCAATTTGGGCGACGTGATGAAAGAGTCGGCAGTGCTGGCATTGGAATATGTCAAGGCACACGCCAACCAACTGAACATCGACTACAGGATTTTCGACTGCTATAACATTCACATCCATGTGCCTGAGGGCGCAACACCAAAGGATGGCCCATCGGCAGGCATTACCATCGCCACATCCATCGCATCGGCACTCACACAGCGCAAGGTGCGCAAGAACACGGCCATGACTGGAGAGATTACCCTGCGCGGCAAGGTACTCCCCGTGGGCGGCATCAAGGAGAAGCTGTTGGCCGCCAAACGTGCAGGCATCACCGAAATACTGCTGTGCAAGGACAACAAGAAGGATGTGGAGGAAATCGCTCCGGAATATCTCAAGGGCGTGACCTTCCACTATGTGGAGAATGTGCAGGATGTGTGGAACTTTGCACTGACCGACCAGAAAGTGGATAACGCCGTGGAATTTGAAATCGAAGAACCTGAAAAGGAAACGCAGCATTGAATATCATGACATTTGAACTACAATACACCGACCAGGCCAGTGACGCACGTGCAGGACTGATAACCACTGCTCACGGACAGATACAGACTCCCATCTTCATGCCCGTGGGCACCTGCGGCAGCGTGAAGGGGCTGCACTTCAGCGAACTGAGGGAGCAGGTGAAGGCACAGATTATCTTGGGAAATACGTATCATCTGTATCTGCGACCGGGACTTGAAGTGCTCAAGGCAGCCGGTGGCCTGCACAAATTCAACACCTGGGACAGACCGATATTGACCGACAGCGGCGGTTTCCAGGTATTCTCGCTGGGTGGCATCAGGAAACTCAAGGAAGAGGGCTGTGAGTTCCGTTCGCATATCGACGGGTCGAAACACCTCTTCACCCCAGAGAATGTGATGGACACACAACGTGCCATAGGTGCCGACATCATTATGGCCTTTGACGAATGCCCACCGGGACAAAGCGACTTCCAGTATGCCAAGAAGAGTCTCATGCTGACCCAACGCTGGCTCGACCGCTGCATCAAGCGACTGGGAGAGACAGAACCGATGTATGGCTACCAGCAGACACTCTTCCCTATTGTTCAGGGCTGCGCCTTCAAGGAACTGCGACGAGAGGCGGCCAAATTCGTTGCCGACAAGGGTGCCGACGGCAATGCCATCGGTGGACTGGCAGTGGGCGAACCTACAGAGGTGATGTATGAGATGATAGAGGTGGTGAACGACATTCTGCCCAAAGACAAGCCCCGATACCTGATGGGCGTGGGCACACCACAGAATATCCTCGAAGCCATTGAGCGTGGCGTGGATATGTTTGACTGCGTAATGCCTACCCGCAATGGCCGCAATGCCATGCTCTTCACCTACAACGGCACAATGAACATGCGCAACAAGAAATGGGAAATGGACTTCTCGCCCATTGACCCCGACGGCTGTGAGGTTGACCGCATCCATTCAAAGGCATACCTGCACCACCTGTTCAAGGCACAGGAACTGCTGGCCATGCAGATAGCCAGCATACACAACCTGGCCTTCTACCTGCGATTGGTGGGCGATGCCCGACAGCACATCATCAAGGGAGATTTTGCCGCATGGAAGGCTTCGGTGGTGAAACAGCTGGGTGAGCGTATATAATAATAGGTAATATGACAGAAAACAACAACATACAGGGCCGGCACAAGGTGAAGAACGTATGGAGAAAGATAAACCCTTTCAGGTTTATCAAGATTCTCGACTGGTATATCATCAGGAAATTCATCGGCACCTATTTCTACTCCATCGCCCTCATCATCTCGATATCCATTGTATTCGACGTCAACGAAAACCTGGCGAAATTCTCACAATACCATGCTCCGCTGAAGGCAATCGTCTTCGACTATTACATGAACTTTGTGCCCTATTTTGCCAACCTGTTCAGTCCGCTGTTCGTCTTCATCGCTGTCATCTTCTTCACCTCAAAGCTGGCGGGCAATTCAGAAATCATCTCCATGCTTGCCGCGGGTGTGAGCTTCAAGCGACTGATGCGCCCTTATATGATTTCAGCCGCCCTCATTTCTGTCATGACCTTTTTCCTGGGTGCATACGTCATCCCCAAGGGAACCATCGTGAGGCAGAACTTTGAAACCATGTACAAAAACAAGAAGAGGAACAACTATGCGGAAAACGTGCAGTTGCAGGTGGGCAAGGGTGTCATCGCCTACATACAGCACTACGACAATGAGCGCAAGCGTGGATATGGTTTCTGTCTCGACAAATTTGAAAACAAGAAGCTGGTGAGTCACCTCACGGCCAGTGAAATACAATATGACACCATTTCAGATGCCAAATACCATTGGAAACTGAGCAACTGGCGCATCAGAGAGCTGAGAGGTCTCAAGGAGCATATCACCAGCGGAATGAGCAAAGACTCTGTCGTGATGATGGAACCCACCGACCTTGTATTCTCCAAAGGACAACAGGAAACATTTACCAGTCCACAACTGAAAGAGTACATCAGCAAACAGATTGACAGAGGGTCGAGCAACGTGGTGCAATATGAAGTGGAATACCACAAACGCATAGCCACCTCGTTTGCTTCGTTTATCCTGACCACCATCGGTTTGTCACTGTCGTCGCGCAAGCGCAAGGGCGGCATGGGCATGTATCTCGGCATTGGTCTGGCACTGAGCTTCGGATACATCATGCTGCAGACCGTTTCGGCCACCTTTGCCATCAATGCCGATACTCCTCCCATGCTGGCTGCATGGATACCAAATATCATATTTGCCGTGGTGGCATATTTCTGCTACCGCAAGGCCCCTAATTAATGAAAACTATGGATTTTTACGATTTAGATTTAAGCGACAATACACTTGATGCAATAGAAGACATGGGATGGCAGGCCTGCACACCGGTACAGGAAAAATGCATCCCCGAAATACTTGAAGGAAAGGATGTGCTGGGCATTGCCCAGACTGGAACGGGCAAGACAGCGGCCTACCTGCTGCCCATACTCAGCCTGCTTGACGACGGTGGTTTTCCCAAAGACGCCACCAACTGTGTCATCATGAGCCCCACACGTGAATTGGCACAACAGATTGACCAGGCCATGCAGGGTTTTTCTTACTACATGGACGACGTGAGCAGTGTAGCCGTATATGGCGGCAACGACGGTTCACGCTATGACCAGGAGTTCAGGAGCATGAAAATGGGAGCCGACCTTATCATTGCCACGCCAGGCCGGCTCATCAGCCATATCACGATGGGCAATGTGGATTTCAGCAAGGTATCGTTCTTTGTGCTCGACGAGGCCGACCGTATGCTGGATATGGGGTTTGCTGAGGATATTCTCTCCATTGCCAAACTGTTGCCTGACACTTGTCAGAACATCATGTTCTCGGCCACCATGCCTGCAAAGATCGAAGAACTGGCCAAGACGATACTGAAAAATCCCTCCATCATCAAATTGGCGGTAACCAAACCCGCCGACAAGATCAAGCAGTTGGCCTGTGTGTGCCACGAAAACCAGAAAGAAGGTGTGCTGCGACACATCTTTGAACAATATGGACACAAGCGCGTGATTGTATTCTCAAGTTCCAAAATCAAGGTGAAAGACATCAACCGCAGTATAAGGGGAATGAAAATCAACAGCGGCGAAATGCACTCCGACCTCACACAAAGCCAGCGCGACGAAGTGATGTACCAGTTCAAGAGCGGCAAGATTGATGTGCTTGTAGCCACAGACATCGTGTCAAGAGGTATTGACATCGACGACATCTCGATGGTCATCAATTATGACGTGCCAAGAGACGCCGAAGACTATGTACACCGCATAGGCCGCACGGCACGCGCCGACAACGATGGTGTGGCCATTACCTTGATAAGGGGCAAAGAGGTGGGCTACTTCATGAGAATAGAGCGTTTTCTGGAACGTGAGGTGGAGAAAATCCCCATGCCCCAGCATCTTGGCAAAGCCCCTGAATACAAGGAAAGCAAGGCTGACCATCGCAGAAAGAAAAGCGGCGGCAAACGCAGGGATGGTCGAAACAGACCAAAAGGCAACCGCAAACAGAAAGGTGCCGAAAACAAGCAGGCTGACGCTGAACGACAGAACAAGGATGCCGGGCAGCAGAAGAAAAAAGCAGAAAACAAGCAGGCTGGAAAACGCCGCAAAAGCAACAAGAAGAAGACGGCAGCAGCAAAACCTAAAACTGCCGACAACAATACACAAGCGTAAAATCAGCACCAAGGGCATAGTTCATTTCCACAGCCATGCCCTTGGGCAAATGCTCGGCAACAAGTGTACCCTCCGTGTTGCCCTTGATGTGGGCCACACGCATCTGACACAATTCCAAATGGTCTGAGGAAAATAATTTATACATGGTTTCCTTGGCACACCACACCAGCATACGTTCACGCAAGGTAGTGGCCTGTTCGTCGGCACGGAGCAGTCTGCCGACCACCTTATTCACCCGTTCACATTGAAATTCAATATCAACAGCCACCGGCATGGTGGTCGACACAATGACAGCGGCATAACCCTTGGTGTGGCTGATGCTCACCCATTGGCCGTCAGACAGACTTGGGCATCCGTCAGCATTGTGCAGCAACGCCACCTGTTCGCCAACAAGATGGTTGAGCAAGGCACGAACGGCAAGCACCTCGCAACGGCGTCGCTCTGCCCTATAGCGCAAACACACCTCATCGGCAAAGGCAGCCAACGAAGCCATGGACATGAACTCATCCACAGATTCCGTGATTCGCCATAATGCCAGGCGACAACCCTCTCCTACTGTCTTTTCACACATCAGGGGCATGGTCAACCTTTCTTCTCTTCTTTAACCTGCTGTTCCTTTCTGCGCACCTCAATGCGGGTGATGCGGCGTTCCTCAATGTTAAGCACCTTGAACGTGAAATCCTTATAGGTAATGGTTTCCTTGACTTTAGGGAAATCTCCCTTCACCTCAAGAATCAATCCGGCGATAGTGTCAGCTTCACCTTTCACCTCATCGAAATACTCATCATCTATGTCCATGATTTCATAAAAATCGGTCAGCAAGGTCTTGCCTTCAAAAATATAGTCATTATGGCTCAAGCGCACATAATTTTTCTCGTCGTCATCATATTCATCGTTGATTTCGCCGACAATCTCTTCCATGATATCCTCCAAGGTGACAATGCCACTGGTTCCGCCAAACTCATCAACGACTATGGCGATATGAACCTTGTTGTTCTGAAACTCACGCAACAGTGCATCCAGTCGCTTGGTCTCAGGAACAAAATAAGGAGGTCTGATCAAGCTCTGCCATCTGAAGTTGTGCGTCTTGCCGATGTGTGGAAGCAAGTCTTTGATATACAACACTCCACAAATATTGTCGGCATTAGATTTGAACACAGGAATACGGCTGTAGTTATTGTCAACGATACATTTCAGCACATCCTCAAAGGGAGTATTGATGTCGAGGTCAACGATATCTTTACGGCAGGTCATCACATCCTTTGAAGTCTCATCACCAAAACGGATGATACCCCTCAACATGCTCTGCTCGTTTTTGATGTCTTCCTTGTCGGTGAGTTCGAGGGCCTGCTCCAGGTCGTCAACACTCAATGTCCGGTTGTTGTCCTTGCGTATAAACCTTTCAGTGAGCACACCACTCTTGAGCAAAATGGAGCCTAAAGGCCAGAAGAACCTGCGCAGGAACACAAAGGCACGCACCGCTCTTCTACAGAAATGCAACGGCGACTGACGGGCAAATATCTTGGGGATAATCTCTCCGAAAAGCAGCAACAAGAAAGTAAGCAACACCGTGATGCACAAGAATTCCAGCCAATAAGCGTCGCCAAAGTCAACAAGATGTGCAAATACATAATTGCACAACATGATGATAGTGACATTGACGAAATTGTTGGTGATAAGAATGGTGGCCAAAGTGCGCTCGCTGTCTTCACGGAGCAGCTCTATGCTTCGGTCAACATCATCATGGTCGGGCTCCATCTCGTTGAGGTCGGAGGGCGAAAGACTGAAAAATGCTATTTCAAATCCGCTTGCTAAGCCAGAAGCCAACAACAACAAAGCCACCAGGCAAGCGGCAACAACGACACCAAACGTGGGAGGCAACAGACTCACTCCCGAGAGGGTTTCTTGTAAAGCTGCAATATCTATCAAAATGAATTGTCGTTTAATGGGATGCTATCAATCAGAACGGAGGCTCTTCAACCATTCCGTTGGTTGAAGACGATTGAGAGGCAGTATCACCAACCGTTGGCTGCTGATTGTCTGCCGTCTGGTTGCCCTCCTTGTATCCCTTGGGAGTGAGCAGTTCCATGTTGTCGGCATAAATTTCAGTGACATAGCGCCTCACGCCTTTCTTGTCATCATAGGAGCGGCTGTAGATTTTGCCCTCGATATACAATTTGTCACCCTTATGGACATATTTCTCTACAATCTTTGCCAATCCCCGATACAGAACAATGTTATGCCATTCCGTACGGTCGGGCACCTGCGTACCATTCTGCAGCGTGTAGCCACGTTCGGTGGTAGCCAGTGTCAACATAGCCATGGCCTGATCACGGTCGTAATAATGAATTACAGGTTCCTTGCCAACGTTACCGATAAGCATCACTTTATTCATATATCTTGAACTGATTAATGGTTAATGAACAACATGAGATGTTGTGAAAAAGCCCGTTCAGCTTTTCCACAAACCTAAATACCTGAACTTGAAGTTCTTGCCCTTGGCCGAGGGGAACTGGCTACGGCTATCTACACGTGAGCGGAGGTGTTCAACCATACGGTTATAACAATCTATACCAGAATTGGCCTTGCAGTTGACCACAAAATGAGTATCACGGTATTCATGTTTCCCTGTCACCGGCACCAGAACCACACGTTTGAAGTCGAGTGTTCCTTCATACCATCCCGGGCGGTGCTCATTGAGACGGGCAACCGCTGTAGGCACGGCATCACGCTGGTCGTCGGCAGTTGCCACATTTGAGCGCAAAGCCTTCTTCTGCTTGAAGTCAAGCATAGTAGCAGCCTCAGTCTTGATGATGATGAAATATACTCGGGGACGTATCTTATATCTTTTGGGATAGAACACATCGCTTTCTACATACTCTTTGACATCATTTTCTAAATCAGGATTCATCCCTATCTCTTCAATCGAATATAAAAAGGAAATGGCATCATTGAGATTATGTACCAATGTTTCTTTGTCGAAATATCTTAAATATAAATTCATAATTTGGAAACTTCTCGCTTGAGAGCGGAAAACGGGACTCGGACCCGCGACCCCAACCTTGGCAAGGTTGTGCTCTACCAACTGAGCTATTTCCGCAAAAAAATCATAAAATCCTTTGGTGAAGAGGAGGAGACTCGAACTCCCACGTCACAATTGACACTACCCCCTCAAAGTAGCGCGTCTACCAATTCCGCCACCTCTCCAACAAATGCAACATATAGAATAAAAGTGCCCAGAACAGGACTCGAACCTGCACGTTGTTAAACACACGCACCTGAAACGTGCGCGTCTACCAATTCCGCCACCTGGGCAAATAATAAGCACTGTGAAGTGCGCTGTTATCCAATATGTTGAGCGGAAAACGGGACTCGGACCCGCGACCCCAACCTTGGCAAGGTTGTGCTCTACCAACTGAGCTATTTCCGCATTTTCAATCCTTGTAGCAAGGAGCATTTCTCTAAATGCGTTGCAAAGGTACTGCTTTTTTTGGAACTACCAAAACTTTTCCCCGTTTTTTTTCAAATTTATTGCATTTTCTCTCCAAATTGATGGAAAATCCCCTTAATCCATGCGATTTTTATAATCTTCATAGCCAAATTCTCGCAGTATCTCCAGTTGTCCGTCTTCATGCAAAAATGCCAGCGACGGATGGGTAATACCATTGAACATGGTGGTCTTGACGGTGGTATAATGCAACATATCTTCAAAAATCACCGTCTCTCCCACTTCAAGGGCATGGTCGAAGTGCCAATATCCCATAAAATCACCCGAAAGGCAACTGTTGCCACCCAAACGATAGACATGAGCGTCGAACCTTTGGGTTTCGTCAACGATTTCAGCCCCTCTCACTACAGGAGTATAGGGCATTTCCAGACAGTCGGGCATGTGACAAGTGAAGCTCACATTCAGGATGGCCGTCTGAATGCCACGGTTTTCCACCACATCCACCACCTGAGACACCAAAGGTCCTGTTTGCCAACCAAAGGCACTTCCTGGTTCAAGTATCACGCGCAAATGGGGGTATCGGGCACGAAAAGCACGAAGGGTATCAACCAGCAGCTGGATGTCATAGTCTTTGCGTGTCATGAGGTGTCCGCCACCGAAGTTCACCCATTTCACTTGCTTCAACCATGGAGAAAACTTGTCCTCTATATATTTTAATGTACGCGCGAAGACATCTGAACCGCTCTCACAATGACAATGGCAGTGCAACCCTTCAATGTCATCAGGCAGACAAGCGGGCATCTGCTCTGCCATTACCCCGAAACGCGTACCCGGTGCACAGGGGTTATACAATTCGGTTTCTATCTCCGAATACTCAGGATTTACCCGCAGTCCGAAGCTCAGCGAGGGATTGGCCAGATGCGCCGATTCACGACAACGGCGATATTGGGAAAACGAATTGAAGGTGAGATGACTGGAACAGCGGGCGATGTCTGCCAATTCGTCAGTGGTATATGCCGGCGAATAAGTATGGGCCTTGGTGCCAAACTCCTCGTCAGCCAGACGAGCCTCCCACAGTGAACTGGCCGTTGTGGCATGGATATACTCTCTGAACACAGGAAATGTCTTCCACAAGGCAAACGCCTTAAAGGCAAGGATAATTTCCACCCCGGCAGCGTCGGCCACCTGTTTGATGGTTTGCAGGTTACGTCGGAGCAACTGCTCTTCCATTACATAACAAGGACGTGACAACGCCTTGTAGATATCGTCGTATTGCTTCATGATGCTGATTGATGATGGGATGAGTGGCAGGATTATTTGAGCAGGTCAAACAAATAAGCCAGTTTCACATAGATGGTACCATTGTTGGACTTGCCGAAATAGTCCTTCTTCGAATCGCCATAGATGTTGGCCAAACCATAATAATAGCGGGCCTCAAGCTGGATATGTCCAATTTTCGGGTGGGAATATTCCAGTCCTGCTCCAGCCACTATGCCATAGTCGAGCTTGTTCTCCACGGGCATGGTTTCCTGGGCCACCGTGGCATTGGCGCGGTCTGCCGTATTGGGTTGATGCCCATCATAAGAACTTTTGGTGCTTTCGCTGAGATAAAGACCCAACTGCGGACCAGCCTGAACAAAGAACTGCATGCCACGCTCCTCTCTGCCCCATCCAAGATGAGCCATGAAAGGCACCTGTATATAATTGATGGCACGGCTATAGTCTTCGGCCACCCCGGTTGCGGGATTGATGACAGGCTGGTCGTTGAGGTCGAGAATGTCTTCTTTCCATCCGGCTTGGGTATAATTCACTTCAGCCTGCAAGGCACAGACGGTGTTGAAATATTTTTCGCACACATAGCGGAAGGTGACACCACCTGTCATCCCACCATACATTTTCTGGTTGACTTTAGGGGTAAAGCCCACATTGCTCATGGCGTAACCGCCGTTTACACCAATGCTCACGACATTGCGGTGTTCACCAATCTGGGCCGTGGCATGCACTGTGACCAACGTCAGTGCAGCCAGTGTCATCCACCTGCTTATTGTAGAAATCATCATTGCTATAATATAATAAGGTGGGCTCAAAAGTTGATCAACGATATTGAATGATTGTGGTTGTAATGCACAAACATATAACTGCTGTTCTGGTATCCACCACCGGCAACACGCTGGAAGTTCAATGAAGTCTGCAATGGCGACAATTCGGTCTCTGTCGTTGTCATTGCCCTACCCTTGCGGTATGCCGTACGCAAGAATTGCATGGCATGGTCATATCCCGTAATGGCAAAACGTGGCAGATAGTCCATCATCTGGCTGCCAAACGCCTTGACATACCTACCCTCCAGATCCTTGATTTTCGCAGAATACTGGTTGTAGTAGGCTGTGGTGGGAATATAGGTGTCAAACTTGAAGAACTTGTCCTTGTTGTATTTCACATACATCAGCCATTCTGTATATCCAAACAAGGAAATGGCGTAGGAGGGACGACTTGTCCACAGGGTTTCCAGTTTGGCAATCGCCTGGTTCAGTTCGGGAGACCTACCTGTATTCAGCACCACCACATTGGGTTTGGAAGCGCTGAAAGCCTTGGCGAAAGCCTCTTCGCTGGAGTTGAGGTTGGTGACATTGCACGAGATGCCTTTCTCCTGCAAGCGGCGTCGAAGTCCGAATGTAAAGACACCTTTGTCACTGGTACGGTCGTTACAGTCAATAACCACGGTGTTGCAGTTGGCAAAACGTGAAGCATACTCTTCTGCCACACGGTCATAGAAGTATTCAGGCGACTGGTACACTTGATAGATGTTGGGATTGGTGGCCACATCATTGCCATTGATGGAGAAAGGTATGATGAGTTTGCACCCGTTGTTACGGGAGAAATCCGCCAAAGCCTTGACCTGCTTGGTGTAAAGCGGCCCGAATATCAAGTCACACTTGGCCAACGCCGGCTGCGCCAGGACATCTGATACATTGCCATCAATGGGCAGGTTCCAGGCATGGATATTTACAGATATGCCATCTTTCTTCATATCTTCGCAAGCCAACAGCATACCGCGGTAATATTCCACCATTCTTCTGCCGTCGCCATCAACATTGTGCAACGGCAAGACAATGCCCACATTCACGGCTTTGGCTGCAACATGAGTAGAGGGTGTCTGCGGTTGTGGATTCACCTTATTGTCAGAAGGGTATGGGATATAAATATAATCATCCTTCTTCAGTTCATAGCCTGGCTGGTTCATCTCTGGATTGGCCTTGATGAGTTCAGTAACGGTGATACCATATTTCCTGGCAATGCCGAAAATGGTTTCCTTTTTCTTCACCTTGTGCATTTCTCTCCATTTGGTGGTTTGTGCACTGACATAACCCACATAGCATACGGTGCACAATACCGCCAGCAACATTTTTATGGTTTTCATCATAATCTCAAACTTATTTGGCTACAAAATTACGAAAAAATGACCGAAGCAAAAAGAAAAGCCAAGGAAATTTGAGGATAAGAAGATAATATATAGAAATGGTTTATCGATAAAGGAGCAAGTTGTGCTCAACTTGCTCCTTTATCCACATGGAAAAAATTTATTTGATCACTACTTTTGTTGTAGTGGTTGTTCCGTTTTTCAGCACTTGTTTCTTCAAATAAATGCCATTGCCGGGATTGCTGACAGCTCTACCTGTTGCATCGTAGTACATCTCTGAAATCACCTCGGCATCATTGGCTACAGCAGCCTCAATTCCGCTCGACGTTTTGCCGATATGGGTGCGGCAGCAGTTAACCACCGTATTGGCATCACGGTCAACAAGCACTGCCACAACGTGCAGTTTGTCGGTGTCTTGAATGACGGCCTTGTTGATGGTGCTGATGTCAAAGCTATAAGAATAGGTATATTCCTTGGCTTCTTCAATGGTGCTTGGCACGCTGCCCGAAATACCTGCAAGATAAGAACCGGCAATGGCTACATGGTCGAACACCAGTCCCTTGACATAAGGGCCGCCATTATAGAAATCCTCCATGCCACGAGAATCTTTATAGGTCACGTCGCCACCATAATAGTTGGTCTGCCACCAATTAGCGTCTGTACCAGTCAAGCCGTCGGCCACCAGGACAAATGACACGCCATAGTTGGCCTTGCTGATATTCTGTGCAAACTGCATGGTGGCTTTCACATCAATCTGTGTCGGCTTGTTTTCATTCCAATTAGCCTCTGCACTGACAACGCCCATGGCAAACTTGCCAAATTCGCTTTTCCACACCTTGTCAAATCCAAAGACATTCTTCGAATCATTGCCGCTATACACATCCACAATCTTGGAGCGGTCGAGGTAAGAGGTGGGGAAACCAGATACAGACAAAGGCCAATTAGACGAGTCGATGATTTCCATCACGTCATTATAATGGTAAGCCACGGCGATGAAGTCGTCAGGATATAATTTACTCATTTCCTTCAGGCCCACATAGGCAATGGGGCAATAGCCGCACCACAGGCCGGTGAATTCTTCTACCAAAGGCACATGCTTGGCGAGAATAGAATATATGCCCAACTTACCTGTCATGGAAGAAGGCTCCTCGTTGGTTTCGCCGTTTACCTTGTCGAGTGACAATGTCATTTCATATTCGCCCTTGAAATCAAAAGCGTCGAGAGGAAGACTTACCCAAACGCTTTTACCAAACTCTGCGGCAATAGGTTCAGACAATTCATAATCCTTGGTATATGTCTTGCCGTCCAAGGTATAAGAATAGCCCACAGAGCTGATGGCGTTAGAGCCGTGGTTGGCAATGGCAACATCCACAAAACCTGCTTCGCCCACCTTGACACAAGCATCTTCCATCTCTGAGATGGTAGCGGCATTGGCACGTTCACCACCCTGCAAGGTCACTTCAATGGCCGAAACCCTCTCGTAGGTCTGCGAGCGGTCGCTCCATGATGTGCTATAGGTCTGCGAGGTATGGATATAAAAAGCACCTGCCTTCTTACCCAAACCTACAATAACAGGATAATTGGAAACACTGCTGGTACCTGTCACCTTGAACGAATAGCCTACAAACACTCCATCCTCGGTGATGGTATATGGCTCTGCCAAGGTAATCTGTATCATGTCGTTCTCCGGGGTCACGCTGACCGTCTGAATGTCAGGCGAGTTCACTTTCTTTCCACTCACCGATTTCAGGGTCAGTTTCTTGGACAGCCAAATGCTGTAATCGGTAACCTTTGACGAGCTGACCACAGGCACCGAAATGGCCGTAATCGTTTTGCCCACAAAATAGCTGTCGGCCAGCTTGATGGCCACATCATAGGTTTCAGCCTGTTTGGTACCCCATGTAGTCATGTTGTCTTTATCTTCTACATAGGTAAAAGTTGTACCACCCCCCTCTTGCGCATTTACAAATGCACAAAGGAACATTGCAAAAAATAACAATAAGTTTCTCTTCATAGTTTTAAATTGAATTATTAATTGTTTTTTCATTTTTACACACACATATTGCACCACAAGTGACAGTTGAACACCTAAAAGGTGGCATTTGCGCCTTGATGCTTAGGTTGGGCTTCCAAGTCCTCCTAACGCATGCAAATATAATGTATTTTGCCAAAACATGAAAATATTTCTTCATATTTTGTTCATTAATTTTTTCACTTGCACAAAATAGCCGTGATTTTGATTAAAAAAGGCTAAATCAATGGCGAACTCAACAGAAATGATTAACTTTGCAATTCAATTATATACATGAGCTATGAATATCAGGTTATTTTTCACAGCTTGCTTCTCACTGTTGGTCGCAAGCCATATATGGGCACAGAGCTATGACGAGCTGCCTTCAATCAATCCCACCGCCATTTACACCACCGACGAGGGCGAAGAGGAAAACAACAATTATTCAGGCAACGCCCCCTTGTTAGGCAGGTTTTATGCCAACCCGTCAAACATCGGCAATTACACCCCTCACTATGAATGGCGCTTCACGCTGCTGGGCGAAAGCCAGCCCTACCTGACACGATATGAAGAGGACACCGAATACACCTTCACCAAGGCGGGCACCCACCAGATTGTGCTGTATGCCACCTTTGTGAACGGACAGGACACCATTGCCTACTCCCAGGAATATTGGGACGAGATAGGGCCGATTACCGTCACCATCAGCGAGAGCAAACTCGATATGCCCAACGCTTTCTCGCCCAACGGCGACGGTATCAACGACATCTACAAGGCCAAAGACGGCTATCAGTCGATTGTGGAGTTCAAGGCATGTATCTTCAACCGCTGGGGGCAGAAAATCTATGAATGGAATGACCCGGCAGGCGGTTGGGACGGCAAACACAACGGCAAGGATGTGAAGCAAGGGGTGTATTTTGTCTTGGTAAAGGCCAAAGGTGCCGACGGCAGAAAGTATGAAATCAAAAGGGATGTCAATCTTCTTCGCGGATTTACCGAGGGGCAGAACAATATCCAGGAATGACATTGGCGTTCAAGAAAGCACAAGCATCACTTGAAACAAGAAAATGATTAAAGTAGTTACAGAAGCAAAAACACTTCAACTGTGAATAAAGAAGACGAAAAAATCAATGTTTGGGGAGCGCGTGTACACAATCTCAAAAACATTGACGTAGAAATACCGAGAAACAGTTTGACTGTCATTACCGGACTTAGCGGTTCGGGCAAGTCGTCATTGGCCTTCGACACCATCTATGCTGAGGGGCAACGCCGTTACATTGAGACATTCTCTGCATACGCCCGCAACTTTCTTGGCGGCATGGAGCGTCCCGATGTGGACAAGATTACCGGTCTTAGCCCCGTGATCAGCATCGAGCAGAAGACCACCAACAAGAATCCACGTTCTACAGTGGGCACCACTACAGAAATCTACGATTTTCTACGCCTGCTCTATGCCCGTGCCGGCATTGCCTACAGTTATGCCACGGGAGAGAAGATGGTGAAATACACCGAAGAGGATGTGCTGCACATGATACACGAGAAATACAACGGCAAGCGCATCTTCATTCTCGCTCCCTTGGTGCGCAATCGAAAGGGACATTATCGGGAACTGTTTGAGAGTATGCTCAAAAAGGGATACCTTCATGTGAGGCTCGACGGCGAAATCAGGGAAATTGAACATGGCATGAAAACCGACAGGTACAAGAACCACAACATTGAAGTGGTGATTGACAAACTGCTGGTACAGGACAAAGACGACGAACGCCTGAAGAAAAGTGTGGCAGCAGCCATGAAACAGGGTGACGGCCTGCTGATGATCATGGAAAAAGACACCAACGAGGCCAAATACTACAGCAAACGCCTGATGTGCCCCACCACAGGCATGGCATACGGAGACCCTGCGCCCAACAAGTTTTCATTCAACTCGCCCGAAGGTGCCTGTCCGCATTGCAAAGGCTTAGGGTATGTCAACGAAATCGACCTGAGCAAGGTCATTCCCGACAACAGCCTGTCAATCGGCAAGGGGGCAATCCTTCCTTTAGGCAAATACAAGAAACAGCTGATTTTCTGGCAGATAGAAACAATATTGGAAAATTATGGCTGCACCATTGATACACCGGTGAAGGACATTCCGCAGGATGCCTTGAACGAAATCCTCAACGGCTCGCTACAGCCTATTCGCATCAAAAAAGAACTGGTACACACCTCAAGCGACTATTTCACCGACTTTGACGGTGTGATGAAATACCTGCGCAATGTGATAGAGAACAATGACAGCTCGGATGGACAAAAATGGGCAGACCAGTTCCAGACGCTATGCCAATGTCCTGAATGTAACGGACAGAAACTGAACAAGGAAGGACTGTCATACCGCATTTGGGACAAGAACATTGCCGAAGTGGCCGGTATGGACATTCTTGAGATGAAGAACTGGATCATTGAAGCCCAAAAGCATCTTGACAAACGACAGGCAAGAATTGCCGAGGAAATCATCAAGGAAATCATTACCCGCATAGACTTCATGCTCGAAGTGGGGCTCGACTATCTTTCTCTCAACCGTCAATCGGCCACCCTTTCGGGCGGTGAGAGCCAGCGCATACGATTGGCCACACAAATCGGTTCGCAACTGGTCAACGTGCTGTATATCCTCGACGAGCCAAGCATCGGTTTGCACCAACGTGACAACGACAGGCTCATCAAGTCGCTCAAAGAGCTGCGCGACCTCGACAACACGGTCATCGTGGTGGAACACGACAAGGACATGATGCTCAACGCCGATTATGTGGTGGACATAGGCCCCAAGGCTGGACGCAGGGGCGGCGAGGTGGTTTTCCAAGGCACACCGCAAGAGATGCTCAAGCAGCACACCATTACCAGCCAATACCTCAATGGCGAGAAGCAAATCGAGATACCTGCCCAACGCCGGCAAGGCAACGGCAAACAGATCAAGATAACAGGAGCCAGGGGCAATAACCTGAAGAATGTCACTGTTGAGTTCCCATTGGGAAAGCTCATCGTGGTGACAGGCGTCAGCGGCTCGGGCAAATCCACCTTAATCAACGAGACCCTGCAACCCATCCTCAGTCAACATTTCTACCGTTCGCTGAAAAAACCCATGCCCTACGACAGTGTAGAGGGATTGGAATATATAGATAAGGTGGTGAATGTGGACCAAAGCCCATTGGGGCGCACACCAAGATCAAATCCTGCCACCTATACGGGTGTGTTCAGCGACATCCGTTCACTGTTCGTCAACCTGCCCGAAGCCAAGATACGCGGCTACAAGCCGGGGCGTTTTTCCTTCAATGTCAAGGGTGGACGCTGTGAAACCTGTGGAGGCAATGGTTACAAAACGATAGAAATGCGATTCTTGCCCGACATCATGGTACCCTGCGAAACCTGCAGGGGCAAGCGTTACAACCGTGAGACACTGGAAGTGCGATACAAAGGCAAGAGCATCTCAGATGTGCTGGATATGACCATCAACCAGGCGGTGGAGTTTTTTGAGAATGTGCCCGACATTCTCAGGAAGATCAAGACCATTCAAGATGTGGGATTGGGGTATATCAAATTGGGACAACCCTCCACCACCCTTTCAGGAGGTGAGAGCCAACGTGTGAAACTGGCCACTGAACTAAGCAAGCGCGACACAGGCAAGACCATGTATATCCTTGACGAACCCACCACAGGTCTGCATTTCGAAGACATCAGGATATTGATGGATGTGTTGCAGAAACTGGTTGATCGTGGCAATACGGTTGTCATCATCGAGCATAATCTTGATGTCATCAAACTGGCCGACCATTTGATAGACATGGGTCCTGAGGGCGGGCGCAACGGAGGTACAGTGCTGTCTGTAGGCACCCCCGAACAAGTGGCTGCGAGCGACAAAGGCTTCACACCGAAATTTCTGCGTGAAGCATTGGGGATTCAATAAAAAGGAAAATCCATTAGAACGATGTTTGAGTAACGTTCTAATGGATTTTTCATTCATATTCAGTTTCGTCAGAGCAAGACTGATGTTTATCTGATCATGTCAACACTACGTTTGACAAACCTTCCGAGTGCTTCACCCTTCAGCATACCATTCTGCAGCAAAGCCAGGTCAATCAGCTGGTGCAGCACATTGTTGCCTTTGGCATAATCAGCAATGAGCTGGCTCTTCTTGCTCTTCTGTTCGTTGAGCTTCTTCTCGGTATCTGCCACATCATCCTTTTCTTCCTGCGTGATTTCTTCGGGCTTCTTGTCTTTCTGGCTCTGGCGCAAGGCATCCAAACGGGCCTGCAGACCTTTCATTTCACTTTCAACAGGTTTCAGTTGATCGGCACATTCAGCCTCTTCGTTCTCCACGATACCCTTCACCAGTGGATGGTCGGCATTCAGTATCAAGGTATAGGAATCCGGCATCTGGGCATAGAATCCCATGCCACTCTGATAGCGACTCATGTCTTTCATGCGGCGCATGTACTCGCTCTGGGTGATGGTAGCCGGCATACCTTCTGCGCCCATGGGCTGTACCTCAACCATAAATTCGGCCTTATCGATAGCAGGCATTTGCGAGCGGAACGCTTCGGTCAGATTGTTCTGCTGCTCATCGGTCAGGTCAACGGTCTTGACATCATCCTTGGCAATCAGGCGGTCAACCGTATCACTATCCACACGGGTAAAGCGGCTCTTTTCAAACTTCTGCTCCAACATGGAAACGAGCGGTGTGTCAAGTTGTCCGTCGAGCATCAGCACACTGTAGCCCTTGGCCTTGGCAGCCTCGATATACGCATACTGCTCGTCGCGGTTGTTGGCATAAAGGTAAACCAGCTGGCCATCCTTGTCTGTCTGACTGTCTTTAATCAGTGTGCGATATTCCTCGTAAGTGAAGTATTTGCCGTCAACATCCTTCAGCAGTGCAAAGTCTTTGGCCCGGTCGTAGAAGTCATCCTGCGAGAGCATACCGTAGTGGATAAAGAGTTTCAGATTGTCCCATTTTTCCTCATAATCCTTGCGGTTTTCCTTGAAGAGCGAATTGAGTCGGTCGGCCACCTTCTTGGTGATATATGTGGCAATCTTCTTCACGTCGCGGTCGGCCTGCAAATAGCTTCTGCTGACATTCAGCGGAATATCGGGCGAGTCGATGACACCATGCAACAAGGTGAGAAACTCCGGCACAATGCCCTCCACCTGGTCGGTGACAAACACCTGGTTGCAGAACAGTTGTATCTTGTTGCGCTGCAGGTCGATATTGCTGCTGATACGAGGGAAATAGAGAATACCTGTAAGATTGAACGGATAATCCACATTCAGATGAATCCAGAACAGGGGTTCATCGTGCATGGGATAAAGGGCACGATAGAACGAGCGGTAATCCTCATCCTTCAGTGTTGACGGTGTTTTTGTCCACAGCGGTTCCAGGTCGTTGATGATATTGTCTTCTGCGGTGTCCACCTGCTTGCCGTCTTTCCACTCGGTCTTTTTGCCGAAGGCCACAGGCACGGGCATAAATCTGCAATATTTGTTGAGCAAAGTCTGCAAGCGTGATTTCTCCAAAAACTCCTTGCAGTCGTCTGCAATATGCAGCACGATATCTGTACCACGCTCGTCGCGCTCAGCTTCTGTCAGTTCAAAGGCAGGACTTCCGTCGCATGTCCACTTGATGGCCTTTGCACCTTCCTGATAGCTACGGGTGATGATATCCACCTTGTCGCTCACCATGAAGGAACTATAGAAACCCAGACCGAAATGTCCGATAATGGCATTGGCATTATCCTTATACTTGTCCAGGAAATCAGTCACGCCCGAAAAAGCAATCTGGTTGATGTATTTGTCTATTTCTTCTGCAGTCATACCCAGACCGTGGTCGCTGATGGTGATGGTCTTGTCGTTCTCATTGAGCACAACCCTCACTGTCAGGTCGCCCAATTCTCCTTTGAACTCTCCCTTGTCTGCAAGTGTTTTCATCTTCTGTGTGGCGTCAACGGCGTTGCTCACCATTTCACGCAGAAAGATTTCATGGTCAGAATAAAGAAACTTTTTGATGACGGGAAAAATGTTTTCCGTAGTCACTCCAATGTTGCCTTTTTGTATCATAATGCTTCTGTTGTTATTATATTTATTTAAATGATTAGCATAAATTCACACCCCCACTATTACAAATACTGTGCCAAGACGCCGAAAGACAAAGAAATACCAACTGATAAAGAAAAAAAACACGTTTTTTCTTGGATATGAATAAAAAAACACGTATCTTTGCCAAAGTTTTGCCACAAAAGGCAATGACAAGATGATTTTAGTGATTGACTATTCACCGACAGTCGTTGACAAAACTGAAAGATACGAGAAAACAGACATCACTCAGAAATCGTTGACGATTGTTTGGAACATAAACGAACAACGGCCGTTTCCAAACGGAAGGCCTTGTTTCGATAGGTTATTTTTTTAAGGTGCCCCTGTCTCCGTAGCGATACGCGGACAGGGGTTTTCATTTGCTCAACTTCACCGACTTCACGGCCACGATATTTTCCAAAGTCTTGTCCATGTAGAATGTTGTCTGCACCGTATCGTTGTCGTGTATGATTGAAGCACGCACATAATACAATGGCGAAACATTGGGAATATCGGCATACTTGATTCCACGCTTGAACAGCGGGCTTTGCGCTGTGGCACCACGCATGGCCACCAATGCACTGTCAGACACATGAATGGTAGAATCGAGCGATGAGAAAGTGGCATCGTATTTGTCTGCCATATAATATTGGTCGATAAACGCTGTAGCCACCTGCTCTGCCTGGTGCTGTTTGCCGCAAGAGGTGAAAAACAGCACGACCACTGTCAGGAGGGTCGTGCCGGTTAAACGTTGAAATAGTCTGTGCATATTATTCTTTTACAGGAATATTCTTCATGATTTCAAGCAGATGATCCCATACCATCTGTACTGTAGGTATCAGCAAACGTTCGTCGGGTGAGTGAACACCACGGAGAGTCGGGCCCATGGAAACCATGTCAAGGTGAGGATATTTCTCAGAGAACAAGCCACACTCCAGACCGGCGTGAATGCCGATGACCTTAGGTTCATGGCCAAAGAGTTTCTTGTATGTATCGGTAACGATGGCTGTGAGCTGGCTCTTGGGATTCATCTTCCAGGCAGGATATTTGTCACCCTGCACCACTTCGGCACCTGCCAACTGGAAGAGAGCCTTGATGGTATTGCCCATGTTCTCCAGGTTGCTCATCACATTTGAACGCTGCGAGGCCACCACTTCAATGCTGTCGTCTTTGGTGTTCACGCTGGCCACATTGCTTGATGTCTCAACCATCCAGGCCAAAGCCTCGTCCTGGCACATGGAGAGTATGCCATTGTGCACGGCCTGCAGTGCCAAAATGACATTTCTTCCGGCAGTCTGTGGCAACACGGGCTGTGCCTCGGTGCTTTCAAGGGCAAACTTGATGTTGCTTTCCGTAACGTGGAACTCATCCTCCACATCCGCAGCAAACACATTCATGTCAACGCTCACATTATCTTTCACGTTGGCAGGCACGGCAAATACCACTACACCGTCGCGTGGGATAGCATTGTGCATACGACCAGAATTGAAGCTCACTAAACGTGCATCATAACGCTCCATCATGAAATACATGAAACGGGTGAGCAGTTTGATGCCGTTGGCGTACTTCTTGTTGATATCGTCGCCACTGTGTCCGCCATTCAGACCCTGCAACGACACTTTCATGAAGAAATAGCCCTCGGGAGCAGCTTCACGGCTAAACCTGAAGGTGGCTCTGGTCGTCATACCGCCTGCACAGCTGATGAAGAATTGTCCCTCATCCTCGCTGTCGAGATTGATGAGCAAATCACCCTTCATGAAATCTTTCGACATGCCATTGGCACCTGTCAAGCCTGTTTCCTCGTCGCGGGTGAACACACACTCAATGGGGCCATGCTCCAAAGTGTTGTCTTCGAGCACGGCAAGTTCCATGGCACAGCCTATGCCATCGTCAGCCCCCAATGTGGTGCCCTTGGCCTTCAGCCATTCACCGTCAACATAGGTTTCGATGGGGTCGTTGTCAAAATCGATATCCACATCAACCAGCTTCTCGCACACCATGTCAGTATGGCTCTGCAGAATCAGCGTCTTACGGTTTTCATACCCCTTGGAGGCAGGTTTGCGGATAACCACATTTCCGGTTTCGTCAACCACGGTTTCCAAACCATGTTTTTCTCCAAACGAGCGTAAATACTCAATCATTTTCTCTTCACGCTTTGATGGGCGTGGAATAGCGTTGATTTTGGCAAACTGCTCAAAAACGCAACGCGGCTCTAATGTTGTCTTGTCCATTTGTTTACACAATAATTTTTTGTTTATTTTGCTTTCGCATCATTTACATTCTTTTTTATAAGATAGGTGCACTCACGCTCAAAAATGAAGGTTTTATCTTCATTTTCTTCGCTTACTCGATTTTTTGCACTATCTTTGCATGCAAAAATAAGAAAAATGGCAGAAACTTTCATTTTTAGCGTGTTAATAATTGCTATATCTGCAATATTTTTGGGTGTAAAACTCATATTT